>JALNVJ010000023.1 GCA_023227645.1 Bacteroidales bacterium
CTTTTTATGCAAAAATAACACTAATACCCAAATATTTCATGTGAGCCGTTATTTCTTTGTCATTTTATGATTAAAGCGGTTGAATGATCTATAGATATTCTAATATTATACTCTTGGAAAGTTTACGGTGTATCTAATTTTCCCCCCTTTAACTGTTGGGCTAATTTTAATCTCCTTTGTTGATAAACTATTTATATTACGTCCATAATAAACCCTAACTGTTAAATCTCCTTGAGGAATAATCATCATGTTTTCATTTAGTATTAGTCTATCTGAATCATTTGCTAGTGATTCAGATAAGCCTTGCCAATAAATTAGGGTTGAATTATTTGTTAAATTTGTCCAGCTCCCCCAGCTCTCACTCTCTGAGCCAAAAGTGTACTTGCCTATAGTTTTGGTGTTTAGTATCTCGATTTTCTTCACGATAATTGGAGCACCGGCATTACCATCTTTTTTGCAAGTAAAATTTATTTCTGTTAGTACATGCGTAAATTCTAAATAAACTCGAGTTGAGGGAATAGAATTTTCTTTATTATAAGATTGTCCAACCACCAAATCTTTTTGACTTCCAACATTGGTATCGGTGGAATAAATAAATGAAGGATAGCCCAGAGTTGGGTGATTCCATGTTGTTATTCCTTTTTGAAAGCCAGTAATAGTATTTATTTCATTTGTTGAAACTCCATAGAAATGTATAAGTGTATCTTGTGTTGGCCAATAATAAGCTCCTGAATAGTTCCATGAATTAGGATCAGTAGTAGTTCCAATTATTTGTAAATTATTAATAAAACTAGGACTTATCATTGTTGTAGTAGGGCTAATAGTGGAGGTGGAGGCATAAGCAAAGATATTGAAATTTGTGAGATCAGCATTTAAGAGCTCAGTTCCTTTCGTATCAAATTCATTGTCTTGTTTTGTTGAGAATGAGATTTGATTACCAGATACAATCGGCTTGTTGTCAATATCATTAAACTCATCAGTACATGAAGCCAAAATAATAGCAATGAAACCAAGAAATATATATTTAAATACCTTTTTCATATTCTCAATAATTAGAAATCATAAGGGGACATTCAACCCCTTATGACTTAGTGTGAAATAAATTAGAATTAATTTACTGATGTAATTCCACCAATAACTTCAGGGTTCCAATTAGATACTGTACCTGTGAATTCAATCCTATTACCAGCAACTCCTGATGGAACTGGAATAGTTAAATTGTAACGAACTTTTTTGCCAACATCCATATGTTCTCCATCTAAAGTTGCTGTTGCTGTTGCATCAGAAACCAAAGTAACACCTGCATTTACAAAATCATAGGTAACCTTTATTTGTAAGTGGTCTCCATCTTGTGGTATTATCATAAGAGCTTCATTTCCTGTTATTCCAGAGCCTGCAACTCCACTGCCATTTCCAAAGCTAACTAATGAATTAGTTATAGTTCTAGGAGTAAGAGTGCCGTTGAAATATGTAAAAGAAGTTGCAGTTGTTTGATTTGACCAATTAAAGTATAATGTGTCTTTGAATTTAAATGTACCAGTAGTATAAATCCCTAATAATTCAATTTTTTTAATTACAAAGTCAGGTCCTGCAACTGCTCCTTGTAGGGAAAAGTTAATTTGACATAGTGCATGATTAAATATAAGATTAACGGGTGAGGTTAAATTAGCTAAGTTATTAGCTCTAGCAACTACAACATCTAGTTGATTTGCTAAATCTTGTGTGAAAGAGAAAGAAGGATATCCAGTAATGCTGGTTGTGGGCATTGTTGAACTTGCTCCTGCATTATGAGCAAAGAAGTTTAGCTTTTCAATCCCTGGCCAATAATACGAACCAGCATAACCCCATGTGTTCAATAATACATCTTGTTTTGTTACATGCAAGTTAGATATGTATGGAACTAATGTTTGGGCGGTGTCTATGTTCACATCTCCAGTTGTTCTATAAGCACTAACCCAAAACTCGGCAAATGAATTGTTGCTTAATTCCATTATTTTAGAGTTAGAGTTTTTCCCTAACATTGTTCTGAAACTGATACCATCATTTTGAGTATCTTCCAAAACTTGTTCATCAGTACAACTGGTTAAACCAAAGGTTGCAACAGCTAATAATAAAAATAATTTTTTCATAATTTTAATTGTTTAATTGTTTGTTTGTTTCTAATTTTGTTTGACTAATCATTTGTTTAATTGTTTTGTATTTTATTCTTTATCTATTCATATGCTCTAGGTTTTATTTCTACTTTATTTTATTGTATTTCTGGTTCTACATTATAATCTCTACTCCTTCTTCATTTCCCCAGCCAACCACCGTTCCTCCCATTCCTCCTCCAGTTACAATAGGGACAGTAATTACGGAGTCAAGAATGATTATACCTCCATTTGGTATTCTTCTCATCTCTCTACTAATATCATATCCAAAAGATCTAGTTTCACTATTTAATAATACTGCATCAATATTTAAGATATGAGTTGTGTTTGGGACCAAGCCAAATGTGTTGAATTTTAATACCAAAAAGCCATTATCTAAATGCATTCTTGTTTTAATAGATACTGTATCATTAGCCAAATCTTTTCTCCCAAGTAGGTAGGAGCCAGATAGCCCGCTAACAAAACCTGATATATCATATATACTTCCTGGGTTTTTAATTTTTAATCTAACTTCAAAATGTTTAATGATATTTTTTGGACTTATCTCTATCATATATTGATAATCTGCATATTCAATATCTAACGCCTCATAGGTGCCAGTAAAGAATAAGCTATCTGTTTCGCTATTAATTTTTGCTCCAGAGTTAAAAAAAAGTTTAGATATAGAGTTTGGTTTAGCATTTGATGTTGTTGCATAGGAAGTAGTAAATCTATCAGTAAGCCTTACAAGTATCGATTCATAATCATAAGAATAAATTAGAACATCAAACTTCCCTCTAGGCACATTAACATAACCGCCATCGCTTTCAATAAATGAAGTAATAATTTCTTCTTTTGGGTCTTGGGGAAATACAGCAACATAGAAGTATTGGGTTTTTGCCTTTAGTTCGTCTTCCCAATTAACTTTAATATAAACGCTACTTGTTGGTATATCAACCAAATCCCTACGCTCACAACCCATCATTAATACCTGAATAATAATAAGGCTTAAGACGAAGAATAATATTTTTAATTTTCTTTTCATCTGTAATACTTATTATTAACAAACCATATTAGGGATACTTTCGCCTTAGTTGGACCATAATAATTAAACTCACTCTTAGTTCTCCTAACCAATAGGTCTTCATAGGTTCGATATTTCTCGATATTGGAGTTCATATAGCCAAATCCAAGGCTAAACTCTAAATTAAAACTCCTATTTAAGTATATTGTATATCCACCACTTATTCCTGCCAATACATTAATTTCGCCTTGAGTGCCTTTGTCTGGAGTTTGAAAATCAAAGAGTCCTAAACCATAATATAAACCAATAAAAACACCAGTATAGGGCATAGGTCGTTCTTTGATCTTTTGTCTATTAAGCCAATATCTTCCCTCAACTCCAAAATGTAGGAATTGGTAGCAATAGTCTCTATCAGAATTAACATACCAAGGAAATTGATATTCAAAATTTAATGAGAATTTATTAAGAAGGATTTCAACCTCTACGTTTGGAGCCAAAACTCCATAATAAAGTAGGTTGGTTTTAAGTCCAAGAAATGCACATTCATTACAAATAGGTTTGAAAGTATTATTTGAATCTATAGGGCTTTCGGTAAGGGAATTAAACACAAGGCTATCTGCTTCGTTTTGCGAATTAGCACCTAAAGAAGCTAATATAAGAACAAAGATAAGAAATGTGCTTTTTACTAACCTCCTTGAATCCATTTGCTAAACTTATTTTGTTTTTAAAGTTACATTGTAGTAAATATTTCTTCACAAAGATAGTCTATTGTCTTCCTAAATGCAAGTGATTTCAGTATAATTTTTAAATAAATGATAAAAAGATCGCCTCCGAATATTTTTCTAAGTGTGATGAATACCTTTGAAATACATCGATTGAAGACTGTTTTCTGTTTTTTCTTAAATTTTATCTTCTAATACTTTTTAAATAGAAAAAGAATGATAAATCTTCAATATCCTTTAAGTTATGATAAAGCTTTTTATTGTAAAATTGCATTTATATTAAATATTTTGCTTTACTTTGTCAACTTATTACTTGAAATTTATTTCTCTTTTCTTGCAACTAAATAATTATTTATGAAAAAGGCTATAATAATTTTATTCTTACTTGGTCTCGCTCATAGTGGGTATTCGCAAGAGGCGAAAAAACATAAGTTTACCCATAGTTTGACTGAAAATGTGGGGATGATATTTAAGTTTAACTTGGAGGGTGATAGTTTCTATCCTTCAGTTACTGGTGGGTATTCTTTACTTAATTTTATACCTTCCTACGAACTAGGCTACAATAATATGTTCTTCTTAAAGCTTAAATATAGAAATTTGGAAAATGAAACTAATCATTTTTATTATGGTGGATATTATAGGTCGGATGCCTATAGTGTATTAATAAGCTATAATTTATTAAAGAAAACGTCCTCTAATTCTCTAAAGATAGGTTTTGGTTATAGCTTGCTAAATGTTGTTGACAAAAGTTTATTGCCATCTTCTTATTATGAAAACTATCAAAAAAACTTTGTTCTTGCAGAGTTTTCTTATACTTATAAGGTAACAAGTAATTTTGCTTTTGGATTTGATATCGACCTATATCAGATATTGTTTTTTACAGAATTATCATTTGCTCTTACCTATACTTTTTAGATGGAAGAGTTTTTGTCTGAATCAGGATTATTGCTTATTAAGGCGGCAAGTTGAAGGCTCTTGCAAATCCTGATTCTGACAAAAAGAGTAAAAAAGCTTTACTTATATACTTACACTAGCTCCAATAATTGCCCATATTCCTGGTTGAGGGATATTCCCTAAGTCGAAGTGGTGGGTATTGAATATATTATTTATGTTTAAGTATAAGTTGAGATTTTTGTATTTGTAGTTGATATTTATATCGAGTAGGGAATATGCAGGGTAGGTTGAACTTTGAGTGGGTTGGTTTTCTATGTATTTGAGGTAGGTGCCCATTCTTTTTTGGTATCTATACGACAGGGTAGTGGTTAGTTTGTCTTTATAAATTGGAAGGGTTAGCCTAATTGTTAGTTTGTCTCTCAGGTAGTTTAAGATATAGTTGGATATATATTGGTTTTTTACAATATCTTGATGCATCCTTGTGTAGTTGGCTTCAAATATAGTGGAATATCTTATACACGGGAATAACTCATCAATAAACACTTTACCGCCCATTTCTATACCTGTTTTATCGAGCTGGCTTATATTTTTCGATTCCCATTTATCTTCAGGATTTATCTTAACCCAGTCTATCATATTCCTTCCATTCATATAGAATGCTGAGATATAAGAAACTAAATATCTGTGTTTCTGCCTTAGTCCAATTTCTACACTTTGTGACTCCTCTTGTTTAAGCTTAGAATTTCCAATATGTGTTGGACTTGTGTAATAGAGGTCGGTGAAAGTTGGTAGGCGTGAGGATTGGGAAAATGATGTGTAGAGGTCAATATTATCTGTAATTTTATAGTTTAGGTTGAGTGAAGGATAGAGTTTGAAATGATTTTCTATTGAGGTATTCACAAATCCTAAAACTCCTAACGATAATGTAAACTTCTTATACTTTAAATTATGTTGTAGCATATAGCTTAGGTTGGTTCTGTTATCTGTTTTGGTATATTTACCTATCGGCTTATCCATTGGCTCACCCAAAACAGAACTTAGTATATTCTCATTTCTCAACTCCAATCCAAGATATGTTACTCCAATCTTTGAGTTATATTCTAAATTGAGATTGCTTCCCAAAACATCAGTCCTATGATTATTGGCATTGTCGTTAGTCCTGATAAGTTTAAATTCATCGTTATGCCTATTCCAATAAATTGAAGGTATTAGCTTTAGTTTAGTTCCAAACTCTCCTTTGACCGACGCTATTATTGAATTAGTTTTATCAAATTGGTTGGGATATTTTGCCGAGTAAAAGGAATTTGCTCCGTAAGCCTTTTTATTATATCCAAATTGCAAGTCAATCTTATCTTTTTTGATATTTAACCTGCTTTGGTATAGTATGTTGAAAATCTTATAATCAGTGTTTTTAATATATCCATCGGAGGATTTATATCCCATTGAAATATAGTTTTCTAAATTCTTTATCTTATAACTTCCACTAATCTCACCATTCCATAAATTATGCCCTCCTGCCTCTAATTTGGTATTTAGAGATTTGTCAATACCTTTTTTTGTAATGATATTTATGCCACCACTAAAGGCAGACGAACCATAGATAATTGAGGAAGGACCATGAATGATTTCTATCCTTTCTATATCTGAAAGGTTGATTGGGATATCGAAGCTATAATGACCTGTTTGGGGATTAGAGATATTGATGCCGTTTAGTAGAATTGCATTTTGGTCGAATGACCCACCTCTAATTGAAATGTCCGATTGGACTCCATGACTACCTCTTGTTTGAATATCTACTGAGGCGACGTAGTTTAAAATTTCTTCAATGCTCTGGGGCTTTAGCCGCTGAATCTCATCTTTAGAAACAATTGTAATTAGCTTAGCAATTTGATTGATAGGCTGATTGGTTGAACTGGAGCTAATAATGACCTCGTCAAGTTCTCTCTCGGCAATTTGATTGATTCTAACACTGTCTGTTTTTTGTGCCGATGCATCCTCTGAGTTGGCAAAGGTTAATGCGCTTACAGTCAGAACACCAATAGTAACCACCTTATGCATACTATTGAATATGCTATAGGGTTTTCTTGCAAACCGTTTAAATCGGTAGGCTTCTTGTTTTTGGAATCTTTGTTTTTCCATTTTTTTTGTTGTTGATTAGTAAATAATATGAATAAAAAGTAGCAACCTAATTTTTTAAGTTGCTACCAAGATCTTAATTAATTATATACATAGTTAATTATTTTACTCTTTCAGAATACTCAGCATTTCTGGTGTCAACCTTAATTCTTTCGCCAGTTTCAATAAATAGAGGAACACGAACATTAGCACCTGTTTCAACAGTAGCATCTTTCATTGCATTAGTTGCAGTGTTTCCTTTCATCCCAGGTTCAGTATAGGTTATAGTCATTTCCACAAATGCAGGAAGTTCACAAGTAAGAGGAGTTTCGGTGTCTGCATGAACAATCATTTCCACATTTTGTCCTTCTTTAAGGAATTGAGGAGCGGTAATTATTTCTTCTTGAATTGATATCTGTTCAAAGTCTTCGGTGTGCATAAAATTATAACCGCTATCATCCTTATATAAGAAAGTATATGGACGACGTTCAATTCGAGCTGTTTCAATTTTTGTTCCAGCTAAAAACGAATGGTCGAGAGTTTTTCCTGTTTTGTAACTTTTCATTTTAGTACGAACGAATGTATTTCCTTTCCCAGGTTTAACATGTAAAAATTCAATCACAGAGAGTAAATCTCCATTCATCACAATACATAAGCCGTTCTTAATATCAGAGGTTGTTGCCATAAAAATTTATTTTGTTTGTTTGATTATATCTTTTTCTTCAAAATTAGAAAGCTCATTGAATCTTCGAGTCAAAAATTCATGATCTTCTTTTATCTTATTGTAGTTCTTTTCGTAGTAGTTTGCCCTTAAATTTGCTCCAATCATTCTAATAACGGAGACTAAAAGCAACATAATAACTAGTGTTTCTGTGCTTGGTTTAACGAAAATATAGTATCCAATAATAGCAACTATGCCCAAATAAGATAATAAATTTAATAATTTTGATATTCTAATAATGTTCATCTTGTAATTTTTCAATGAGTTGCAAAAATACTCCTTTTTTCCTTTTTAACAAAATATTTGAATAATGAGGATAATTTATCTATATTTGCAGATTGAGAAATAGAGAATATATTCAAAATTAATATCTAATTATGAAGCGATTATTTTTAAGCATAATACTATGTTTGTTTGCGTTTAATGGTTTTTCGCAAAACCTAATAGATCTTGATGATCAAAAGCTTACAGAGTTTACCAAGAAGTTAATAGAGCTTCCTTTTCCAGAAAGGGATGTGATAATTAAGGCGTGTGAGGTTTTCGAAAAAGACTTTGCAAACGATCCATATCTTGCAGATTGGGCTTTTCAAATACTTTATTACTATCACGAAATAAGTTGTGAAGATAAAACAAATACCCTTCAGAAAACTTTCTCAGGCAAAGAAATTAGAGGATATTTTTATAATGATATAGACGTTATACCTGATTTAAAATCCAATATATCTTCCTTTCAAGCAGAATATGCCAACTGGGGTTATATGATATCTTCAGATGAGGACACATCCTATACAATGGAGGTTGATTCCACATTTCTAATTCAAAGATTAGGCAAACTACTTTCTAAGGACTATTCCTATTATTTCACTAATTATGTTGCCGATTTAAGTGTTGCACCTATATGGCATGCCCAATTAAATATACCAATATCTGAAGTGATGAGAAGAATAGAGTGGAGAGATTTGCTTCTTGATGCAAGCCCCGACTTTGTTAGGAGTGATTTAGTAACAAGAGAAATACAATACCTGCTTTTCACCGTTACTAAAGGCTTAGAGCGCACCCCAATTTATGGAGTAAATAATAATGAGATGAAGGTTCACGACCCAAGAGAGGGATTTGATTTCACTAAAATTGCCAACGAAACCGAAATAATATTACCTGAATACAAATCGGCCATACAAGCTTATTATAGGACATATCCTCAAACCAAATGGGGCTTATACCTAACCGACTTTATGCACCGTTTGGCACTAAACAAATACCGATTCTCAAACGAGATAGATGATTTTGTTTTAGAAAGCCTTTATCCACAAGACAGAAAGAATATTGATCCTATACTTAAGTATAAGGATATGTTGATTGACAACCTAACTGATTAGAAAAATAATATGAAAAAGTTAATACTAATTTCACTGTGCCTATTTAGCACATTAACTGGCTTTACCCAAAAAAATATAACCCTTGAAGATATTTGGGCAAAAGGTACATTTCGCCAAAAATCCATAAACGAGATACGCTCAATGAAAAATGGCGAAGATTATTGCATCCTAACGTCAACAGGAATTGATCGTTATCAGTATAAAACAGGACAAAAGATAGACTCAATAGTTTTATTCTCCAATTTAGATTTTGGCAATACAAATAAAAATAAAATCTCTGCTTATAATTTTTCAAAAGACGAGAAGAAGATATTACTTGCAGCCGACCCAGAGTTTATATACCGTCATTCATTTGTAGCCAACTACTATATATATGAGATAGAAACCAAGACCCTATACCCATTAAGCACAAGTGGGAAGCAAAGATTGGCAGACTTTTCTCCAGATGGCAATAAAGTGTCGTGGATAAGAGACAATAACCTATTTATTACCGATATCTCAACCCCAAACAGAGAGGTTAAGCAAATCACAAAAGAGGGTAAGTTTAATAAAATAATATATGGAACCTCCGACTGGGTTTACGAAGAAGAGCTAGCCTTGGTTAAGGGATATGATTGGAATAAAACCAGCACCCAACTTGCTTATTACCGTTTTGATGAGAGTGGAGTAAAAGAATATTCAATGCAAACATGGGGAAAGCTCTATCCCGATACCTATACATATAAATACCCTAAAGCAGGTGAGGCAAACTCAATAGTAGATATTTTTGTATACGATATAAATACCGATAGCCACAAACAAATCAACTTAGGTAAAGACAAAGACTACTATATACCACGCCTACAATGGTCAAAAGATGAAAACCAATTAATAATTCATAAGCTCAATCGCCTACAAAACCACTACGAAATAATATCACTAAACACCAAGACCTACCAGCAGGAGGTGCTATATTCAGAAACCAATAAATGCTATATCAGCGAGCCCGACTTGGTTTATTTCCTAAAAGATAACTCTGCCTTTATACTCAAATCAGAACGAAGTGGCTATTCTCATTTCTATTTAGTAAAGCTAAAAGACAAATCAATTAATCCAATAACCTCAGGCAACTACGACTGCGAAAAGCTATGCTATGTGGATGAGCAAGAAAATAAGATATACTATAGCGCAGCCGAAAGTTCACCAATCAATAGGGAACTGTCGGTGGTTAATTTCAATGGTAAAAAACAGAAAGTAATTTCAAAACAAATAGGAACAAATGATGCCGAATTTTCCCAAAGCGGTAAATACTATATTGGAACTTTCTCCGACCACCAAATCCCAACCCAATACACCGTAAATAACCAAAAAGGAGAAGTGCTTAATACTCTTGAAGACAATGCCGAGCTAAAAGACACCCTAGCGCTATATGTTAGAGAGAAAAAAGAGTTTGGTAGCTTCACCACCACCACAGGAACTAGTCTAAACTATTGGATGATTAAACCCTCAAATATGGAAGAAGGTAAAAAATATCCAGTACTATTCTTTGTTTATGGAGGTCCAGCAAGCCAAGAGGTGCTAAACTCCCAACGAAGAGCATCCGATATGTATTGGTATATGATGTTGGCACAAGAAGGATATATCACAATATGTGTTGATCCACGAGGAACAGGAATGCGAGGAGAAGAGTTTAGAAAATCAACCTATATGGAGCTTGGAAAATACGAAACCCAAGACCTTATTGAAGCAGCAAAATACTTTGGCAAAGAATCCTATATCGACAAAACAAGATTAGGAGTGTTTGGATGGAGCTACGGAGGCTATATGTCGACCTTAGCAATAACCAAGGGAGCCGACTATTTCAAAACAGCAATAGCAGTTGCACCAGTAACCAATTGGAGATATTACGATAATATCTATACCGAACGATTTATGAGGACACCTCAAGAAAATCCAACAGGTTACGATATGAACTCCCCAATCAATCATGTTGATAAGCTAAAAGGCAATTTCTTATTAATCCACGGCACATCCGACGACAACGTACATATTCAAAATTCAATAGACCTAATAGACGCATTAATTAAAGCCAATAAGCAATTTGATCATTTCTTCTATCCAAATAAAAATCATGGAATATACGGAGGAGTTACAAGGCTTCACCTCTATACCCTAATGACAAATTATATCAAAAATAAACTATAAGAAGAGATAAACACAAAACATAATACATTTGCTATGCTTAAGGAATTTAAAACCTTTATTGAGGATAATAATATTTTTGAAAAAAATGAGGTAATCCTTTTAGCAATAAGTGGAGGCATTGATTCGATGGTGCTTTGCGATTTGTTTCAGAAATCGGGCTATAAATTTGTTGTTGCTCATTGCAATTTTCACCTTAGAGCAGAGGAATCGAATAGAGACGAAGACTTTGTTGTAAACTACTGTAAAGAGCACAACCTAAAGCTATATCTCAAAGGCTTCGACACCTATGGATATATGGAAGAAAATGGCAAGAGCCTTGAAATGTCGGCAAGAGAACTTCGCTACGACTGGTTTTATGAGCTATTAGAAGAAAACAACTACGCCTATATTGCAACCGGCCACCATGCCGACGACTCCATAGAAACCTTCTTTATCAATCTTTTTAGAGGAACAGGAATATCAGGACTACACGGCATACTTCAAAAAACAAATAAAGTAATCCACCCACTTCTTTTTACCGATAGAGCAAGTATTATTAAATATCAAATACAAAACAATATAGAATTTGTTGAAGACTCCACCAATTCCTCCACACAATACACAAGGAATAAAATCCGCCACGACCTAATACCTCTACTAAAAGAAATATCTCCCAATTTCCAACGAACAATATTAAAAGAAATAGAGATATTTAGGGAAACCGAAGAAGTGTTCCGAACCCTAATTAATAGAGCAAAAGAAAAAATAATAGAAGTAGATAATAATATTGTCAAAATCCCTATCGAGAAAATAAAAACGCTTAAACCTATCAATATCTATTTGTTTGAGCTATTATCCGAATACGGCTTTAACCAATCAACCATCAACTCCATAAAAGAAGCACTTGATGAAACATCAGGCAAACAATTCTTTTCCGAAACTCACCGATTGATAAAAGACAGAGAATACCTGCTTATAACCCAAAACACACAAACCTCAACCCAAGAATATAAGATAGAAGAGGATCAAACCTTTGTTACCACACCAATAAGCCTGCAAATTGAAATATTAAGAGACCTTAGCTTTGTGAAAATTCCAAAAACAAAAGATATAGCAATGTTTGACGAAGGTAAATTGCAATTTCCACTAATCCTTAGGCGATGGAAAAACGGAGATTCCTTTTATCCCTACGGCCTAAATGGAGAAAAGAAAATATCAAACTTCTATAAGGATCTCAAATACTCAATAATTGATAAAGAAAACCAATGGCTCTTGTGCTCTGGAGATGATATAATTTGGGTTATAGGACAGCGAATTGATGAGAGATATAAAATAACCGACAAAACCAAAACAATTTATAGACTTGAATTAGATGAATAAGATAATAATCATTCTATTAGTTTTTATCCCCAATATTGTATTTTCTCAAATCAATACTACCTTAGTTCAATATAACCAAAGCATAAATAAAGACAGCTTAGAAAAAACCGTTCTTAAGCTCCAGTCATATGGCACACGTTTTTGCTTTAAACCAAATAGGAGGGAGATTGCCCAAGACCTAAAACAACAACTCCAAGCCTATGGTTTTGAAAGCAAATTAGATAGTTTCTATATCGATAATTTTGAATATCCATTTCATTCTGGCCAACTCAATAGTGGATGGCAATATAATGTGGTTGGGCAAATTAGAGGCTCCATAGCACCAGACACATTTTTTGTGGTTGGAGGACACTACGATGCAATATCATTCTTAGAACATCAAACCCCAGCCTTCGACACAACACCCGGAGCCGACGATAACGGTTCAGGAATAGCAGCCATAATGGAAATTGCCCGACTATTTCATAAACATAATATTATCCCAACCAAAACCCTACGCCTTGAGCTCTATGGTGCAGAAGAAATAGGACTAAAGGGAAGCTTTGTGGCAATAGAACGCTCCAGCAACCTACTGACCGAACATATAGCAGGAATGATGTGTTTGGATATGATAGGCAATAAAACCGACACCAGTAGCGAAGATATAATTCAATTTGTAGAATACGATAATTCCATAGCCCTAACACAATTTTGCCAAACAACCGCATACCTCTACACCAACCTAATGCCAATACCCAATACCTCAATTTTAGGCTCATCCGATAGCTATTCCTATTACCAATGGGGAAGGAAAACAATATTCCTAACTGAAGGACAATTTTCCCCCTTCTACCATAGCCCCCAAGACCTATCTTCAAACATCAACTACAATTAC
>JALNVJ010000024.1 GCA_023227645.1 Bacteroidales bacterium
TAAAATATATCCTAAACCTGAAGTATTACTCCATTTTATAACGAGAAAAGACGTTATCTTTATTTACAGGGAAAGGTTTTCGTTAAACCATTTCATAATTCTATTGAATAGTTGTTTGTTTGAATATACTTTTAATGAAATAAGATATAAAAATGACCACAAGAAATAATAAATTCCTTGTAGTCATTTTTTTTGTCTTTAGTATTATTTTAATTTGCTATTTTGCTTAAATGAAGTTTCAAAGGATGCAAAAATAGTGATTTATTCTTTCCATTATAAAAGGTAATGGTATCTTTTCCTTTTATATTTATAATAAGATTAATAACGCTATCATTCTTTGCGAAGGAAGTATATTTAATGGTTCCATCTTCATCTTTATTCCCAATTAATGAAAGCGTAGAATCATTAATATATAAATAATTTGGAGGCATAGAATCGAGCTGATTTGAGTCTAATGACAAATCAACTAATAAAAGCAACGGGTCTGTTGTTGCGTAAATATCTTTTTCAGTATATTTGTTTTCTTTGCTATCTATTTTATAAAGTCCGTTAATATTATGACTTTTTTGTTTAGTATTACAAGAAACAATGCATTGTAAAGCGATAATAATGCATAATATTTTAATTATATTTTTCATGATTCAAATTTATTTTCGAAATTCTATTTATTAATATTGTCTATCAAAATGGTTTTTTATAGAAAGAGAAAAATTACAAAATACTTTGTTCACTTATCCTGAAAACTTCGTTTTTATCCTCTATCTTATTCCATTTTATAACGAGAAAAGACGTTATCTTTACTGATAGGGAAAGGATTTTCATTAAACCAAACCATAAATCTATCAAATAAGGCCTTGTTTTGCGATATCCATATTCCAGCTTCATTGGTGTTACCATAACCAAATAGCCAATAATTATATGGCTCGAAGAAACCTAAATCGATTAGTTGTTTATGGTAATCGAATAATACGTTTTTAAATGTAGGACTTTCTCTTAAAAATATTTGTATAAACTTTTTGCGTATATCTATTAATGAGCTAAGGGTTATATTGTTTTTCCCGTAACAAGCTTTTAGCATTGCATTTTCGTAGTTTTCAGGGAAAAGATTAGGTCTTGTTTTACTATCAGAATAAACTATAGTAGGGTCGTTGAAATTTACCGATATCTGATTTACGTTAAATGTTATTTCGCTATGATAAGTGTCATATAGTTTCTTGCTGATTTCTTGTGATCTTACGGATCCTCTTTCTAAGTTCATAAATATTTCACCATACATAATTCCCCAAACCTCTTCTGAAGAGGAAAGGAAGATTTGTGATGCACGATAGTAATTTGATGCAAAACTTGGGTCTTGTTCTATTCCTTTTTCATAATAAAATAATGCTCCAATAAAATTGCTTCTTTTATATGCAATATTTCCTCTTTCCAAGAATAAACAACCAGCCTTAGGATGTTTATCAAATCCTTTGTCGTACGTTACTATTGCCATTGATTCATTTCCTGCTTCGTCGTAGGAGTTTCCTAAGAGTTGATAAACGTCAGCTGGACAATCGGATTGTTTGGTTAGGGGGTCAAGTATTTTTATTGCTTTTTGATATTCTTTCATTAAATAATATGTCCAAGCAAGTTCATATTTATATTTTAACTCTTTACTGGGACAGATTGCTAGTGCTTCTTTTAATAGTTCTTCCGCAACCCAATATTGATTATCCTCAATTTGAAGATGTGCTTGCTTAAGTTTTTCTTCTGCTTTTATGCAAACATCTGAGGGTTTTACAGCCGTTTTAATTTTTGTATCTTCTTTCTTAATTGGTTGTTTGCTCGTTGTTTTGGATTTTGCTTTGGATTTTGTTTGTGTTGAAGTCTTTGGGGTTTGAGCCAAGCAAACAAATGGAAATGTCAATACTACAATCAATATTAAAAGTCTTTTCATCTTTTTTATCTGTTTTTTTAGTTTCTTATCGGAATTTGCGGTAAAGTTAATAGTTTTATTTAAGTAGAGCTTTTGCCGTTTTTAGAATATTACTTTCAATATTAGCTACTTGTTTTTTTTGTGTTGAGGTCATCTTTGGCATTAAGCTATCTAGTTGTTTTTTATAGTCAACCGCTTTAGAAAAAATATCTCCTGCTTCCACAATTGCCTTAATGTTTCCTTTTTTTGCTTTATTTGCAACAGAAATATATTGTTTTGCCATCGAATCATAGTTTAATATCATATCACTAATACTATTTATAGACGACGCAACCTTGCTAGCAGACTTAAAAACGGAACATTGAGTGAAAATAATTGGGGAGGCTAGGAGCATAATTATAATGGTTAGAGTTGAAATTCTTTTATTAAACATAATCTTGTGTTTTAAATTTTATATTCTTTTTCAAGCTACAAATGTAAGTCTTTTTTATTTATTTTCTATCTTTGCCGAAATTAATATTGATTAAAAGAAAAATAGAAGTGGAAAGAGATAAAATTAAAACCTTATTGGAGCGTAGAACTATAAGAGAATATTCTGATAAAAAAATTAGCCCTGAAACCTTAAATAATTTGCTAGAGGCAGGAATAAGATCTTCAAACTGTGGGAATATGCAAATTTATTCAATTATTATAACTCAAGACCTAGAAAAGAAGAAAGAATTAAGGAAGTTTCATTTTGGACAAAAGATGATTGAAGAAGCACCTGTGGTTCTAACTATTTGTGCCGATCTGAATCGTTTTCATAAATGGTGTGTTCAAAGAGGAACTACAGTCGAATATGATAATTTCCTATGGCTCAATATTGGAACAATCGATGCCACAATTGTAACCCAATCAATTTCTATTGCTGCTGAGGAGTTAGGATTAGGAATTTGTTATATGGGAACGGTTAATTATATGGCAAAACAAATAGGGGAGTTCTTAAATCTTCCAAAATATGTTGTTCCAGTAACAACCATTACAATAGGTTACCCTGCTGAAGAACCTCCTCTAACCGAAAGGCTATCTCTTGAAGCAGTTGTTCATTACGAAACATATAAGGATTACAGTTCTGAAGACATTGATAGATTATATTTTCCTTTTGAAAGCTTAGAGCAATCAAAAAAATATTGCCAAGAAAGTAATAAGGAAAACCTTGCCAAAGTATTTACAGAATCTCGATATAAAGGAGAGGATAACCGTGCATTTTCAAGAGCCTATATAGATTTTATTTCTCAGCAAGGTTTTAATAGGAATGAATAAATAAGAACATGATGGGACATAATCATTTACATGGACATTCTCATAATCACTCTAGTGACGAGTCTTCAAAGAATATAATATTTGCATTTTTCTTAAATCTAGTATTTGCAATTATTGAACTTATTGGGGGCTTATTAACTAATAGCGTTGCTATACTTTCTGATTCGGTCCACGATTTTGGTGATTCCATTTCCCTTTTAATTGCATGGATGTTTCAAAAGAAATCAAAAAAAGGAAGAGATGCTAAATACTCCTATGGATACAAGAGGTTTTCATTGCTTGGCTCAGTCTTTCTTTCAGGAGTTCTCTTTGTAGGATCAATATTTATTTTTGTAGAAGCAGTACAAAGACTCTTTTCTCCACAAGAGGTAAATGCACAAGGAATGCTCTGGTTAGCAATTCTAGGAATTATAGTTAATGGAGGTGCAGCTCTAAGGGTAAAAAGAGGAAATACACTAAACGAAAGGGCCGTCTATATACATATCATAGAAGATGTCTTAGGCTGGGTAGGAGTCTTGGTTGTAAGTATAGTAATGCTATTTATAAATTTCCCAATCCTCGACCCAATCCTTTCGATTGCAATAACCATTTGGGTGTTATATAATGTATTTAACAACCTTAGGGATACTTTTAAGGTTCTCCTGCAAGCTGTTCCTGAGGATGTGGATGTAGAAAAACTGAAAAAGGATTTGGGAGAAATTGAAAACCTAATTTCAATTCACGATTTCCACTTATGGACTCAAGATGGTCTATCCCATGTTATGACTCTGCATGCAGTGGCTGACAAAGATGAGCTTGTAATTAAAGAAAAAATCAGAATGATTGCTCAAAACCACGAAATATCTCACGTAACTGTAGAGTTCGAGCCCTCTAATATTTCTTGCGAATATATAGAATGTAAGGACTAAAACTATTTTTAAAATCTATATTGAAGTCTTAGGGTGAATAAATTATCTTTTATATCTTGATTATAGCCATTATTTGAACTAGTTTCTTCTTTGGGATAAAAAAGCCATTTGATTTATGTGAATTATGATTATTTTCTATTGAAAACTAGTGTCTAAGTAGTTGTTCTTCCTCTAGTTTTTGTCGGAGTTTGTATTTGAGCATTTGCTTTAAGTTGGACAAAAAATAATGCTACTATTTAGTAATAATTATTTATTCTTCATTTTATTTCTTTTTTTTGAACAGGCAAATATTATGTTAAATAAGCAATAAATTAGTGTTTTATTCCTATTTATTATTGAATTAAATTTACAAATTAAAGAGATAAAGTCGTGAGTTTGGTATGTAAGAGAGGGAGGGAAGCGTGCCTTAGTTATCGGGATAAGGGTATCTAAGTAAGTAGGAAGGAAAGATTAATTTTTCTATATCGGCTATGTTTTCGGAAAATCTTTTGTAATTTTACATCCTCATTTACTAAAGTTTTATTTATATGAAATTTGAAGAATATTTCAATCCTATTGATATTGACGCTTTGGGCTTAGTGGTAAATCATCATCAAAGACGACTTAGCCTTACAATCCTTACTTACTGTGATAAGCAAAATTTCCCTGCTTTAGATAATATTGATATTGCAATTATTGGAGTTGGAGAAGAAAGAAACGCCTTCAATAATAGCGGTTGCTCATTAGCCCCAAACCAAATCAGAAAATATTTATATAATCTATTCCCTCACGCAAAGGAAGCTAAGATTGCTGACTGTGGGAATTTAATTATTGGAAATCAAATAGAAGACACCTATACTGCATTAGCTGATGTTGTAGCAGAGCTTCTTCATTTGCATATAATACCTATTATTTTGGGAGGTTCACAGGACATTACCCTTGCCAATTATAGGGGATATGAAAATATTGGACAGATAATTAATGCCTTTACAATAGATAGTTCGATCGATATTTCTGCTGACACTGAGGAGTTTAATTCAAAAGCGTATATTACTTCTATGTTTTGTCGTGAGCCAAATTATCTTTTCAACTACACACATGTAGGATACCAAGAATATTTTGTTGAAAGGGATATTCTAAGTCTAATGGACAAACTTTATTTTGAATGTTATAGGGTTGGGGCTATCCAAGAAAACTTAGACAATGTAGAACCTTTGGTTAGGAATGCGGATATGATTTCGGTTGATATTTCTGCTGTTCGTCAGAGTGATGCCCCTGCAAATGGGAATCCATCTCCCCATGGGCTTTATGGACACGAGCTTTGTAAGCTTGTTCGTTATGCTGGTATGAGTGATAAATGTAGTTCGATAGGGTTTTATGAAATGAATCCACTCTTTGACAATAATGGACAAACTGCCCATATGGTTGCTCATGCGATTTGGTATTTTATTGATGGTTTCCTTTGGCGTAAGAAAGACTTCCCTTATAAGGAGAAAGAAAGCTATAAGAAATTCTTTGTTTCAATAAACGATAATTCCCATACTATAATTTTTTATAAGAGTAAGAAAAGTGAGCGTTGGTGGATGGAAGTTCCTTGTACGAAAGACAAGATGATAAAATATGAAAGGCATTATCTAATCCCTTGTACATACGAAGACTACCAAACAGCTCTCAATAACGAGATGCCAGACCGGTGGTTAATGGCATATAATAAAATAATGATATGAGTAAGATTTTGGTTATTGACGATGAAAAGTCAATCCGCTCTTCCCTTAAAGATATTATAGAATACGAAGATCATATTGTGGAAGAGGCAGCTGATGGAATGGAGGCTCTTTCTATGATTGAGAAAAATGATTATGAGCTAATTTTCTGCGATATCAAGATGCCAAAGATGGATGGGGTGGAAGTGCTGGAAAAAGCTCTTAAATTAAAAGACCTAAATATTTGCATGATATCTGGACATGGTACAATTTCAACTGCTGTAGAGTGTTTGAAAAAAGGAGCTATTGATTATATTGAAAAACCTATCGATCTAAATAGGTTATTAAAGGTCTTAAGTGATAATCTTTCTTCTTCGGAGATTGAAAAATTAAAGACTAAATCAGAGAATCAAAAATCAAAAATCAATAAAATCAATCTCTTATTTTCCAAAACTTCAAATATGATTGGCAAAAGCCAAATTATGAAAGAGATGTATTCATTTATTGAAAAAGTTGGAGTAACCGATGCAAGGATACTAATAACTGGAGCCAATGGAACTGGTAAAGAATTAGTTGCGAAGGCAATTCATAATATTAGTCAAAGGGCAAAGAAGAGCTTTGTTGAGGTCAACTGTGCTGCTATCCCTTCAGAGCTTATTGAGAGTGAGTTGTTCGGTCATGAAAAGGGAGCTTTTACATCAGCAATTAAGCAACGAAAAGGAAATTTTGAGCTTGCAGATGGGGGAAGTCTTTTTTTAGATGAGATAGGTGATATGAGTCTATCGGCACAAGCAAAAGTGTTAAGGGCATTACAAGAGAATAAGATAACTAGAGTTGGAGGAGAGAAAGATATTGCGGTGGATGTTAGGGTTATTGCAGCAACTAATAAGAACTTAAAGGTAGAGATAGAAAAGGGAAACTTTAGGGAAGACCTATATCACCGTCTTTCGGTAATTGTGATTAAGGTTCCAGACCTAAGAGAGAGAATTGAGGATATTCCATTGCTTATAGATTATTTCTTAGATACTTATTCCTCCGAAATGAATATCGAAAAACCAAAGATAAACGCAAAGGCAATAAAAAAACTTCAATCAATGGCTTGGACAGGAAATGTTAGGGAGTTGAAGAATGTAACTGAACGTTTAGCAATTCTTTGTGAGGGAGAAATTACTGATAAGGATATTGAGAAATACACTTAATAAAACGCTTTCTATTAATAGAAAAAAAAAGAAGAATTAATAAATGATACATTACGATAAATTTACATTAGACAATGGATTAAGAGTTATTGTTCACAAAGACAAGAACACTCCATTAGTTGCAATAAATCTCTTATATGCTGTTGGCTCTAAGGACGAGAATGAAGAAAAGACAGGATTTGCTCACCTTTTTGAACATTTAATGTTTGGAGGGAGTAAGAATTATCCGGATTTTGATATGATAGTTGAAGAGAGAGGAGGCGAGTTAAATGCTTTTACCTGTAACGATTACACTAATTACTATATAAGTATGCCTCTTAGTGAGCTTGAAATAGGTTTAAAATTAGAGAGTGATAGGATGACAAATCTTATTATGTCTCAAAAGAGTTTGGATACACAAAAGAATGTTGTTATTGAGGAATACAAACAAAGATACCTTAATCAACCTTATGGAGATGTTTGGTTATTGCTTCGTGAACTTTCCTATACAACTCACCCTTATAAGTGGAACACTATAGGAAAAGATATTTCACATATTGAAGATGCAAATTTGGATGACGTAAAAGCTTTTTATAAGAAATTTTATGTTCCAAATAATGCAATTTTATGTATTGCTGGAAATGTGGAGCTTGAAAATATAAAATTTTTATGCGAAAAACATTTTTCATATATTGAAAAAGGAGAGGAAATTACTAGAAAGAATATCGTAGAACCAAAACAAAATAAGTCAAGAGAGCTAATGGTTGAGAGGGATGTTCCTCAAGATGTAATTTTTATTACTTATCCTATGAGTACTCGCCTTGAAAAAGGATATTATGCCTTTGATCTACTTTCAGATATCCTATCCAATGGGCGTTCTTCCCGACTTTATAATAATTTAGTTAAGGAAAAACAAATTTTTACGGAGGTTAATGCTTTTATTAGTGGAGATGCTGATAATGGATTATTTATTCTAACAGGTAAATATAGGGATGGTATTAGTATGAAAGAGGGTAGGGATGCTCTTTTGGAGGAATTGCGAAATATTAGTTATGAAGAAATCCTTGAAGATGAGTTTCAAAAGGTTAAGAATAAGTTTGAATCCACTATGACCTTCTCTCAAATTAAGACTTTAGAGAGAGCAATGAACCTATGTTATTTTGAGTTTTTGGGAGATATTGATCAGGTAAATAAGGAGGTTGATTCCTACCAAGCATTAACAGTTGACTATATTCAAAACCTTGCAAGGCAAACATTTATTGAAGAAAAATCTAATACATTATTTTATGAAGCAAAGAAAAAATAACCTTATACCGATGATTTCTATCACGGTGCTTTTCTTTATGTGGGGTTTTATAACATCGCTCAACGATATCCTTATTCCTTATTTCAAAGCTGCGTATAGCTTATCTCATTTCAAGGCAAATATTGTTCAATTGGCTTTCTTTATTGCTTATTTCTTTGGATCCTTAGGCTTTTTCTTCTTAGCCAAAAAAGGACTTGACCCCATTCATAAATATGGTTATAAATCTACTTTGGAGATAGGACTATATATTGCAGCTATTGCTTGTATCTTTTTCTCATTTGCTGCCAAATTAAATTTAGGTTTTGGCTTCTTCCTCTCAGCTCTTTTTTTATTAGGTATTGGACTTACATTTCTTCAAGTTGCTGCCAATCCTTTTGTTGCTATGCTTGGCAATCCTGATACTGCCTCTAGTAGATTAAATCTTTCTCAGGCATTCAACTCTCTAGGTACTACGCTTGGACCAGCTTTGGGCGGTTATTTTATTTTTACATTATTCATAGAGGATGCAAAAGGTGTTTTGGCGGTTCAAACACCTTATATGATATTAGGTATTTTACTTGGCTTACTAGCAATCTTTATTAGATTATCTAAGATAGAAGAACCTGTAAATAAAAAGAACTCTACCTCTTCAAAGGAATCAATATTTAAGTATCCATATGTTTGGTTAGGTGCTTTAGGAGTCTTTTTCTATGTTGGGGCTGAGGTTTCGGTAGGTAGTAATTTAGTTTCTTACTTAACTGAGGTTTCAATTGGTAAAATCTCAGCAAATACTGCTAGTAGCTATCTTTCTTATTATTGGGGAGGGGCTATGATTGGTCGTTTCTTGGGTGCTGTTTCTTTAAGTAAGATAAAATCTCATTTAAAGGTTATATATATGTTGTTATTAGCAGTAATAAGTTTTGGAATTATCTTTATTGTTAATTTTTCTCTACATTCCCTAACCATAAATGAGGTTTGGTATTTCCTAGCTTTTATGCTTCTTAATTTCTTTTTCTTCTACCTTGGCAAATCTAAACCAGCACGTTCACTAGCTATATTTGCAATTGTGAATAGTGTATTATTACTGATTGGAATGAATATATTTGGCAATTTTGGTTATTGGTCTATATGGGCACTTCTAGCAATAGGTCTTTTCAATTCCATAATGTGGTCCAATGTATTTACTCTTGCAATCGATAAATTAGGAGATAAGACTGCTGAGGCTTCATCAATACTTATTATGATGATATTAGGTGGTGCTATTCTTCCTCCTCTACAAGGTTTGCTTGCAGATAACACTTCAATTGAGCTTTCATTTATTGTTCCACTTTTTGGATATTTATATCTAATATTTTATGGTATAAAGGGATATTCAATTGGTAAAAAATCTATTTAATAAGAGAATAGAACTTATGGAATACCTAATTCTTAAGAAGGAAATAAAAACGCCACTAGGAGATATGCTCTGCCTTGCATCTGATAAAGGAATAATGTTTTTGGAGTTTCTGGATAAGAAAAACTATAAGGAGCTTGATTATAAGGAAAAAACTATTGAAAATAATATGGACTCAAAAGCATACAGTTTTATTGAGAGATTAGAAATTCAATTAGGAGAGTATTTTTCTGGAACGAGAAGAGAGTTTAGCCTTCCATTAGTAATGACAGGTACTAATTTTCAAAAAAATGTTTGGGAGGAATTATTGAAAATCTCTTATGGTAAAACAATTTCATATAAGGATGAAGCGTATAACCTTGGGAATAATAAGGCTTATAGGGCTGTTGCTAATGCTAATGGACGAAATCACATTGCAATATTAATCCCTTGTCATAGGGTTATTGCAAGTGATGGTTCATTGGGTGGATATTCAGGAGGATTAGAGAAAAAAGAATTTCTTTTAGCCTTAGAAAAGAAGTGATTACACATTTTCAAGAGGTATTATTACTCTATTAGTTTGATATTTGAAAAAAACATCTAATTTTGCATTTATAATAAGAACTAAATTTTTTAATTATTAAATGTAAGGTTTTGAAAAAAGCAATGTCTTAATAAACACACAATAAATAATTAGTTATTAAACAAACACAAAAAAGTATGAAAAAATTAATTTTATTAGTCTTTGCATTTGCAATTGTTTCTCTTGGTTCAGTTCAAGCACAAACTCCTGT
Source organism: Bacteroidales bacterium (assembly GCA_023227645.1). GTDB lineage: Bacteria > Bacteroidota > Bacteroidia > Bacteroidales > P3 > UBA10566. The sequence continues at coordinate 10,434 of JALNVJ010000024.1, forward strand.
TAAAAAAGCTGTTAAGCACGAATGTAGTGAAACTAAGAAAGACAAAGATCACAAAAAAGATGCAGGTTGTTGTTCCGGTAAAGATGGTAAGCAAGTTGCTAAAAAAGATCACGAATGTTGCCAAGATAAGGCTGCAAAAGATGGTAAAAAGCATGATTGTTGCCAAGATAAAGTTGCAACAGATAAATCTGTAAAACCTGTAAAACAAGCTGTAAAGAAATAATAACCTTAAGTTATATATAATTTGCAAAACTAATAAAGCAGGGTTTGAAACATAGTCCTGCTTTATCTTTAACTATTTATGAACGACATAGAAATTGCGAAAGAAATAGCCTTAGGTAATCAAATAGTATTTGAAGACTTTTTTAATCAACATAAATTGAAGGTTATGAACTTATGCTATGGTATGACTCATAATAGTGATTGTGCTGAGGATTTGGTACAAGATATTTTTATAGAGATTTATTCTTCTGCAAAAAACTTTCAAGGCAAATCAAAACTTTCAACTTGGCTCTATAGAATTGCTTTTAATAAAACGGTAAACTATCTTAGAAAAGAAAAGATCAAGAAATTATTTGTAAATTTTGAAACCTCAAAACATAACCTCCAATCAGATAATAGAGCAGATTTTTCACTTGAAGAAAAAGAAAAAATAGAAACCTTGCATAAGGTTATTGACAAATTACCGTCTAAACAAAAACAAGCAATAATTCTATTTGTCTATGATGAACTTCCTCAAAAAGAGATTGCAGAAATAATGAATTGCTCATTGGCTTCAGTTGAGGTTTTAATTCACAGAGCCAAGAAATTAATAAAAAACAAAACAGATATAATATATGGAAACGCTATTGAAAAAGGATAGAATTGAAGAAGTTAATCCTTTTCTATTCCAAAAAATTCAAACAAAAGTTAATGACGATCAATGCGTAAGGTTTATTCCTTCTTGGGGATTGAATGCATTAAGATTAAGTATAATTACATTAGCCTTACTAACGGGGTTCAATATCTATTCAACATATAATACTAAGTCTAATGTGTCTCCAATTGTAGAGAGTAATTCTTATAAGCAATTTGTTGAAGATTATCATTTTGAAGCCTTGTCAAGTCTTTATCCTGTTGAACTTTTAACTAAAGAATAGATTATGAAGAAAAAATATTTTATAACATTAATAACAATAGTTATTGTTCTCTTGGTAGTTAATATTTTCTTTTTAGTTAATAATAGAGGATGTTCTTGCAATCAAAACACAAAGCAAGAAACAGAAAACGATAAATGTGATTGCTATGTATCTCAAAAACTTGAATTAGATAAAGAGCAATCGGCAAAATATGAAATAATAAAGAAAACTCATCAAATAATTGCATTAAGAGCTGTAGATAGTCTGCATATTAGCCAAGAAAAATTAATGGATTATCTTGCTTCAAATAGTGATTCTTCTAAGATAGCTGAATTGGAAAACAAGATAACACAAGCTCAGAAGATACTTCTTCGTCAGCATATTGAACAATATCAAGACTTAAAGGCAATTCTTAAACCAGATCAAGTTTGGCCAATGAATAAATTATTTAAAGATCTATTTGTATGTAAGCCAAGTTGTGAACATAATCATGAGGGTTGTTCATCTGTTACAAAATAATGCTCTTTAATTTTTGAAGCTATATAGTTTAAACCTTGGATTTATTTTAAGATATAGTCCAAAAGAAAAGTCTGCATAGTCATTACTAATTATTTTTCCATAATCCGTTCTAAATCCTGTGAAAGGGAAATAATATATACAGTCAAATTCAATTCCTAACGAGTAGTTAGGCTTTTTCTTGTAGGTATATTCCAAATGAGAATATATATTTCGAATTCTATTGAAAACCATATTCTCGGTTGATGTTGATGCGTTTATGAAGTGAGGTGATCCGAAAATTGACATAAAGTCTTCACCAATCCAATAAGAAATATTAAATCGAAGATCTTTCACCCCTATTCCAAGCTTTGAATAAATTCCATATCCCTTTTTGTAAGGACTATTTGAACCAGCATTTTCCTTAAATCCAGCATATGAGAATTCCAAATTCATATAGTCAATTATCTTATCTGCCTTATAATTAAAGCCAATTCCTCCTGCATAATTTATCCATGTTTGTTGTGAATAAGGGGAAATGTTTTCTAATTCTCCTCCCTTATGTTGTGCAATAAATTGAATAGGGGAATATACTTGAAACTTATTATCTGGGTTTATTTTAGTAGAAGTTGAGTAACCAAATGTAAAAACTTCTACATGGGAATCACTTCTAAAAATAAAACTTTGCCAATTAATCCAAAGGTCAGAATTGAAATACTTAGAATCAAATAAGACTTGAACTCCTGTTTCTGGGTCGGAACTAAGAAATAATTCAGGATTATATAATGGGAGAATTAGATTGTGGGAATTATTAATATACAGGTTGCCAAAAACAAAATTGAGATTTTCTTTTATCATAATTTGAGCTCTAAAATAAGGCAAAAGATGAAATCCTTTCTGATAATCATTAGCTTCCCAAATAGGTATATCTAAATAAGAATAGCACGGATAGTTATTTGCCCCCCAGTATCGAAGCAAACTTAAACCGCCCTCAATTAGTATGTTATTATCTAATACTAAGGAGAGCTTTGGTGTTAATTTAAAACCTGGGAGAGTATAACCACTAATTTTTTCGGATGAAAACTCATTATCTTTAAAAAAGTTTAAGTTTTCAATTTCAAGATAGAGCTTTTTATTACCAAGAGAATCAATGTTAGGATTCTTATATACCATATTATTTACTTGACCAAAGCTTAAAAAAGATATAAAGAGAATGGAAGTAAAAATCAAATATCTAATTTTCTTTCTCATATAGATTAAA
>JALNVJ010000025.1 GCA_023227645.1 Bacteroidales bacterium
ACGGAATTTCTTATTCTCAAATCCTTTTTTTGGAAAATGAAAGATCTATTTCATTCTCTTTAGATTTTCATAGAACCGACTTTAAGAATAGAGTAATTATAGACTTAGAACAAAATGTAAATGAAGCTCATTTCTATAACTTGGAAGGCGAATCATTTGCAAATAGCTTCCAAGCAGAAATAACAGCTAATCTTTTTGAAAGCTTTGAAACAACCCTTGCTTATGTATATAGCGATTCAAAAATAACAGTAGGAAATAAGCTTATTGAGATGCCACTAACTCCAAAACATAAAGGATTATTATCATTACATTATACAACAAAATATGATAGATGGAAATTCTCCTTCACAACTCAATATCATGGGAAAACAAGACTTCCTAATACATCAACCAATCCAATAGAATATCAATTGACAGAAAACAGCCCTGATTATTTTATATTACACGGGCAAATAACACGTAAGTTTAAGAGCTTAGAAGTGTATATTGGGTGCGAAAACATCTTAAACTATAAACAAGAGAATCCAATAATTAGTGCAAACGAACCTTTTGGAAAGTATTTTGACTCTTCTATTATTTATGCACCAATTATTGGAAGACAATTTAATTTAGGACTAAGATTTACCATTAAATAATAAAAACAATAAATAATTTATAAGACAATGAAAAAAATAACAGTATTAGTATTTGTGATGTTTATTAGCTTAATAAGTTTTGCACAAAATGAGAAAAAAGATCTTTTAGAAATCTATTATTTTCACCGTACTGAAAGATGTGCCACTTGTAATGCAATTGAAGACGGAATAACATCAACCCTAAACAGTTACAAAAAAGAAATTAAAAAGGGTGATTTAATTTTTTTAAGCATCAACTTTGAAGAGGATACAGAAAATGAAATAATAAAAAATTACGAAATTGAGTCACCTACTCTCTTATTTATATATAATATAAAAGGCGAAAGAAAGTTTTTAGACTTAACAGAAGATGCCTTTTCTAACGCAAGAATTAACCCTTCAAAATTCAAAAAAGTTTTGAAAGGGAAGATAAATGATTTCTTTAGATAGTTTGGATTAAGAATTAATTAGTTATAAGTTTCCTTCTTCTGGCTTTTGTTGGAAGAAGGAGAAATTAACTTTACCATAGTTTCTTTGTTCAACAAAAAGAGGATGTTCTTTAAAGGAATGTTCTTTTGCGTGTTCAAGGATAAACAAACCTTCTGGCTTAACAAAGCTTTTAAGAACTAAGTTTGGTATAATATCAAATTGCTTTAAGTCGTAAGGAGGGTCTGCAAAAACTAGATCAAAACTCATTTGAGAACGACCCAAGAAAACAAAAGCATCGCTTCTAAGAGCAAAGAGATTATCTACATCAAGTTCTATTGAAGATTTTTTAATAAACTCTATACATTTATGGTCTTGATCGACAGAAGTTACTTGTTTAACTCCTCGAGAAATAAACTCAAAACTAATTGAGCCTGTTCCAGCAAAAAGATCAAGAACTGTTATTTCTTCAAAATCAATTTTATTTCTTAAGATATTGAAAAGGCTTTCCCTTGCAAGATCAGTTGTAGGTCTAACAGGAAGATTAGTTGGCGGATGCAATCTTCTTCCTCTTAAATCCCCAGCGATAATTCTCATTATATTATTTTACTAAGGTAAGGAAATACTTTTGTAGGTCTACGGTATCAAACTCATAACCAACTCTAATATTTTCCATTGGATTTGCATAAGAAACATCCTTAATGTATTTTCTAAGTATTTGCTTTTCACTAGTTGAAAATTCATCACCTGTTATTAGTAGTTTAATTTCAGAACTATCAATTTTCAATTGATCAAAAGCAAATAGAATATGATATATCATATCGCTTTCAGTAATATAGTCGAAACTATTACTAAAAGTGAATTGCATACCTTTAAAAACAATTAAATCAAAGGAGTTTTTTCTTTTATAAAGAACAGCGGTATTATTAGCTAACTTTGAAATATCAAAAGCATATTCAGCCATTATTTGATGTTGAGGTACGAATTTTGCCTTTGGCATCAACACTTTTATTCCTGAATGTTGATACATCTGAGTAGCAAATACCAAAACAGTATCTAATTTCTCAGATATACTTTCCAAAACAACGTCAGAACCATTTAAAAGAGCAACAGAACGTAAATATTCTTTGGATTTAGTATTATCAAATAATTTATAAGGAACAAAAACATTTTTGGTTGCTTGAATAATAACACTAATATTATTAAAATTGAATAATCTAATGTCTATCGAATTAAAACAATTCCTTAAATTTGACATAACAGAAGTTATTCCATTGGATAAATCTACTTTAAATTCACCCAATGCTTTTAGGTTATAGTTATTATCAATCAAAGAAAAATAAAACCCATCCGAATTGATACAAATGCACAAATCAGTATCTTGTGAAATAATTCTCTCGTCTGATTTTATAAAGTTTTCTAACTTAAAATTATCCATATTTATTATTATTCCCAGTTTCCGTCAGTAATAGGTTGTGTTACGTCTCCAACTTTCCATCCTGGATAACGATTCATAGCAATAATTTCAGATTTTCTATTTAACACATCTTGTTCATTCATTCCCTTTGTGTAAGTTTCTATATCAGCTACTGCCTCAAAAGTATGAACCATAATTCCTCCTCTATCAATAATATCAGCCTTTACAACAAAAACCTTACCATCTGAATAAGGAATAAACTTTAGATTTTTAATATCGTTCTTAGAAGTTTTTATAAGTTTTTCCTCAATTAATTTCTCTAGAGGGTTAACACTTACAGTATCTCTTGAAACAATTCCTGCTTTAATTGCCTGAGACTCTGTTAATGAATCTGGAACAACACCAAACTTCTTAACCATTAAGGTATTTCCTGTTTCAAGGAAAGTTAATAAAGAGTCAATGTCGCCACAGTATCTACCATGTGTACTTTTGAAAGCTTCTTGAATTGCTCTAATATCTTTTAATTTATTTATGACTTCTGTGGAACGTTTGTTGTATTCATCATCAAACTTAACTGGTCTCATGATACTTGTATATAATACAAATCCTAATACAACTATACCTACAATAAGTAATATTGAAATAATGTTTCTGGTTTTCATCTCTATTATTATATTTTATGTTAACTTAAATATCTATTTATTTGCTTGCAAATTTAGAATATTTCGTTGAATAAGTAATGCTTTAAGCCCAATATTTTATTTATTTTGTTCAATATGCTGTAAAACTACATCTATATCAGGGTTTTGTAAAAGAATCTTTGATAGTTTTTCTGCAAAAAACACCGAGCGATGTTGTCCTCCTGTGCATCCAAAGCATATCATTAGGTTAGAAAACTTTCTTTCAACATATTTATCAACGCTTTGGGTAGTTAATTTCAATACATTTTCAAAGAATAATAAGGCATCCTCTTCCTTTTCTAAAAATGCAATAACCTCCTTGTCCTTACCTGTTAAAGCTTTATATTCTTCATATCTACCAGGATTATGAATAGCTCTACAATCAAAAACAAAGCCTCCACCATTTCCTGAAATATCATGAGGATAACCTTTTTTATAAGAAAAGCTCTTAATAGTTACCAATAGCTTTTTGGATGATATATCCATTAATTTCTTTGAAGAAATGATGTTTTGAAAAACCCTATCAAGCTCAGGAAGTTTTATTGAAAGCGTAATATTATCTTTTAACCATCTCAAATTAGCAATAGCAAAAGGAATACTCTTTAGAAAATGCTCCTTCCTTTCAAAATACCCTCTAAAGCCATAGGCTCCCATTGCCTGCATAATTCTAATATATACATAGGCATAGAAAACCTCCTTAAATTCTTTTTCATCAACTGCAATATATTGTTTTAGTTCAGAAATATATAAATCTAATAACTCTATTCTAAACTCAGGACTTAAATCCGCTTTGGCATCAAATAATAAAGAAGCTAAATCATATTGCAAAGCTCCTTTCCTCCCTCCTTGAAAATCGATAAAAAAAGGCTTATCCTCAACCAACATTATATTTCTTGATTGAAAATCTCGATAAAGGAAATAAGAACAATCGGTTGAAAGCAGAAAATTTGTTAGAACAGTAAAATCATTTTCTAAATCTTGCTCGTAATATTGTATCTCTGAGAGTTTAAGGAAATAATACTTGAAATAATTAAGGTCCCAAGCTATTGATTGAGAGTCGAAAGCCTTTCTAGGAAAAGCATTGGAATAATCAAAATTTCTCCCTCCCTCAATCTGAATCTTTGGTAATTCCCTAATAACCTTATAATAAAAATTTTTAACCTCAGAAAAATCAATCTCTCCCCTAGCCTCCATCTCTATCATATCGAAGAGGTTTGTGTTTCCTAAATCCTCTAAGAGGTAAATACTATTATCTATATCCTCCGCATATATCTTTGGTACGGAAATACCTTTTTTTAAAAGTTGACCAGCATAATCCAAAAAAGCTATATTCTCTTTTTTATCTTCATTATAGGCGGCCAAACAAGTTATATTATCTCCATAACAACGAAAATACTCTCTAGAAGAACCATGAGCTAATATTGGTGTTATTTTTTCTAACTCACAAGAGAAGGTTTTATTGAATAAATTTCTAATCTTTAAATTCATCTATCAAAATTTCAGCGTAAATAATATCTAAGGGAGTAGTAATTTTAATATTTTCCCTATTGCCCTGTACTAAATTAATCCCATAACCTAAATTTTCAACAACTGAAGCATCATCAGTGAAAGTATTATCGAAAGATTGAGAATATGCTTTTCTTAAAATCTTGGAGTCAAAACACTGTGGAGTTTGAATAAGCCAAACCTCATCCCTACTAAAGGTTGAAGTAGAGTAGATGGAATTTTCTTTTTTTCCAAATCGTATCGTTTCAACTGGATTAATTGCAGGTATTGCATTTCCTAATTTCTCCGCAATTCTTATTGTTTCCCTCACAACCTCCAAGCCAACAAAAGGTCTAACCCCATCATGAATTCCAATAATAGCATTTTCTTCCTCTATTGCATCAATTCCATTCTTTACCGAAAAGAATCTCTCCTGTCCCGACTCTACTACCTTATGGTCTATAAAAAATCCATATTCAGTACACAGCAACTGCCAATAGTCTATATATTCTTTTGGCAAGACAAGTATAATTTTAATACCCTCAATAGATTGTCTTATCTTTTCAATAGTCCTTATCAGTATGGGTTTGCCACCAATGGGAAGAAATTGTTTTGGAATTTCTGAACCAAAACGCAAGCCCTTCCCGCCAGCAACAATAATCATATAATAAGACTTAGATGATGAACATTGCATCTCCGTAAGTTAAGAACTTATATTTTTCAGCAATAGCTTGATTATATGCCTCCATAATTAAGTCGTAACCACCAAAAGCAGAAGCAACCATTAACATTGAAGACAAAGGTGGATGAAAATTGCTTATCATACAATTAGGAGCACCAAACTCGTAAGGAGGGAAAATAAACTTATTACTCCAACCATCGAAAGGAACTATATTCTTTGAAATTGTTGTTGCAGTTTCCATAGCCTTCATTGTTGTTGTACCAACACAACAAATTCTCTTCTCCCTTTTCCTTGCTAAATTAATAATATCTGCATTTTCTTGATTAACATGCATTTCTTCGGAATCCATCTTGTGTTTGGTTAGATCTTCAACCTCAATTGGTCTAAAATTACCTAAACCACTATGAAGAGTTACATAAGAAAACTCACAGCCTTTAATTTCCAAACGCTTAAGAAGTTGTTTTGAAAAATGGAAACCAGCAGTTGGAGCCACAACAGCTCCCTCATTTTTAGCATAAATAGTTTGGTATCTTTCTTTATCTTCTGGCTTAAGCTCACGAATCCTCAATAAATCATCAGGAATAGGTGTATTACCTAATTTATGGAGCACTTTATGAAATTCTTCATGCGTGCCGTCATATAAGAACCTAAGTGTTCTTCCTCTTGAAGTTGTGTTGTCGATAACCTCAGCAACCAATTCATCATTTTCCCCAAAATAAAGTTTGTTGCCAATTCTTATCTTACGAGCAGGATCAACTAAAATATCCCATAATCTTGTTTCAGGATTAATTTCACGAAGTAGGAAAACCTCTATTCTAGCATTGGTTTTCTCCTTAGTTCCATACAATCGAGCAGGAAAGACCTTAGTATCATTGAAAACAAATAAATCATGCTCATCAAAGTAATCAATAATGTCCGAAAACATTTTATGTTCGATCGTTTTAGTCTTTCTATTAATAACCATTAGACGAGACTCATCTCGGTTATCACTAGGTGTTGAAGCAATGAGTTCTTTAGGTAAATTGTATTTAAACTGAGAAAGTTTCATATATTGTATACGTTTATTAATTTTAAAACATAAAAATCACAGTCAGCAAAGATAAGCCCACATTAATGTTTTGTCAAGCTATTTAACAATTTTTATACTTGCTTCCTTAAATTGAGTAAAATAAAATTTAATTATTCATCAGAAAAGCTAAGGGATAATTGAATCCTTATTTTAATTTTCTGAATCTTCGTTTTAATTTTCTATATCTTCGTTTCAGAAAATTATTACGGCGTTTTAATTTCATGAAAGGCCGTTTCAATAAATTGAAATAAGTTAAGGCAAAAGAAGAGTTTCTATATCTTCTATTTTGGTTGCATCTTCAATATGAAAATCCCCAATTCGAGTGCGACATAATGAACTTAGATAGGCTCCAGAATTAAGGCTTAATCCAAAATCCCTTGCAATTGAACGTATATAAGTACCTTTAGTGCAGACGATTCTAAAATTAACAACTGGCATTTCAATAGACGTTATCTCAAATTCCTTTATCTCTATTTCCTTTGGCTTCAATTCTACTACTTGATTCTCTCTCGCAAGCTTATATGCTCTTTTACCATCAACCCATTTTGCTGAAAAAAGAGGCGGAACTTGATCTTGAATTCCTATAAATTGTTTGGAGGTATCAGAAATTGATTCAGGAGTTATATGTTCTATTGGAAAAGTTTGGTCAATAGGGTGTTCCAAATCAAAACTCGGCGTTGTTGCTCCAAGAGTAAAACTTCCCGTGTATTCTTTATCCGTATTTTGAAACTCTTCAATCCTCTTAGTATATTTCCCAATACAAATTATTAAGAGACCTGTTGCTAAGGGGTCAAGTGTTCCTGCGTGTCCAATTTTAATTTTTTTACCGTAGTGATGTGAAATTTTATATTTAATTTTCTTCACCACTTGAAAAGAAGTCCAAGTATATGGCTTATCTATTAGTATGGCAGAACCATTTTCAATATCTATCATTTATATTACACTTAAATCAAAGCCAAATAGCATTAGAGCAATTATTGCAAGTCCTGCAACAATCCTATAATATCCAAATGCTTTAAATCCATATTTAGTTAGGAAATTAATAAAGAACTTGATTGCTAACATTGCAACTATAAACGCTATAATATTTCCAATAATTAGGGTTAATAGATTTGTAGTTAACATCTCCATCCCTCCATCACTTGAAACAGCTTTTAGCATCTTATATCCTGTGGCAGCAAACATTGTTGGAACAGCAAGGAAGAAGGAAAATTCTGCAGCATTTTTACGGGATAGCTTTTGAGTCATACCTCCAACAATTGTTGCCATTGAACGTGAAACTCCCGGAACCATTGCTATACATTGGTAAAGACCTATAACAAATGCCTTCTTATATGTTATTGTTTGATTTTCTTGGGGTTTATTAAACCATTTGTCAGCGAAGAGCATAAATACACCTCCCAAAACAAGCATAATGGAAACTACCCAAACATTTTCTAAGAGTGAATCAATAAAGTCTCCTGCCAATAAGCCAATTATTGCTGCAGGAATAAAGGCAAAGAAGAGTTTATAATAGAAGTTTATGGTTTGGAAGAAACGTTTCCAATAAAGCACTATAACAGAAAGTATTGCTCCAAATTGAATACATATTGTGAATAGTTTCACAAAATCAGTGCTTTTAATTCCAAGTATTCCTTGGGCAATAATCATATGGCCTGTTGAGGAAACTGGCAAAAACTCAGTTAAGCCTTCAACGATTGCTATGATGATGGTTTGAAATATTGTCATAAATTGAACTAAGAATTATTCTTGAATATCCTTATCGAATTTGCTTTTTGGCTTAAGTAAGATTGCATATATCTCAACAGCAAATCCCAAAACCATTAGGATTGGTGATACTGTCAACCTTTGTGCATCGAACAGAGACTCATTAAAAACATCTGGGTTATTTGAACCTCCCCCTATCAAAAGAATATAACCTAATGCAAGAAGACCCAAACCTATTAGCATCCATATATAATTAATTCTTTCGAATGCGAAATCGAAACTTGGTTTTAGTGGATTTACTTCCAAACTTGTTTTTTGCTTTGTGATAACCTTTTTTTGAGTTGCCATATAATATAATTTATTAATTATCGATATAATTTATCATTTCTTAAATGCATAGAACTAAAGACAGAGAAAAATGTGAATGTGAAAGAAAGGATGATTCCAAAAACTAATATTATTCCTAGAATTATTCCGTAGATTGGATAATAATCTTGAATAATTAATTGTTCAAAAGAAGAACCTACCCAAAATATTATTCCTACTAAAAACAAATCAGCAACTAAACCGCCAATAAGTCCAAAAAGAAAACCCTTTAGAAGAAATGGTTTTTGAATAAAAGATGACTTAGCACCAACTAATTGCATAGAACGGATAAGGAATCGTTTAGAATATATGGATAATCTTATGGTGTGATTGATTAATGTAACAGCAATAATAAGTAAGCAAATAATAAAAGCCAAGACAAATGCCGAAACATTATATACAGCTGCGTTAATATCTTGAACAAGATCTTGACGATAATCAACATTATCAACAATATCCTTTGCCTCGAGAGTGGTTATAAAACGACGGATATCCTTATTATTTAATGACTCTGCCTTTAGATTTACATTTATTGATGCAGCATAAGGATTAATTGAGCCTAGAACTTCAAGATGATTCTCACCCATAACCTCACTCATCATTTGAGCCGCCTTTTCAGGAGAAATGTATTCGGTAGACCTTACGTATTTATTGGCTTTAAGATCTTTCTCCAGACCAATAGCATTATCATTATCAACCCCATCAACAAGATAGACAGTGAAAGATACATTTTCTTTTAAATTGTTTGAAGCGGTAAATGCGTGGAAAATAAATAATAGCATAAACCCCAACATAAAAAGAACTAAGGAAATACTTAGAACTGTTGAAAAATTAGCACTCCAAAGCGATATCGGATTAAAACTTAATTGTCTTTTAGCCATAGTACAAAAAAAATAATTTGACAGCAAAGATACAAAGTTTTTTATTACTTTTGCCGTTAAATTATAAAATCTATGAATGAAATCTACGTAGAAAAGTTTGGTGGGGCTTCGGTTAATTCTGCACAGGCAATAAAAAACGTTAGCTCAATACTCCTTTCAGAAAAGAAGAAACGCGTTGTTATTCTGTCTGCAATGGGTAAGACTACCAATAATTTGGAAACCATACTAAATTATTTCTATAAAAATTCCGAAATAGATTATAATACTATTGAGATATCTAAGAAGTACCATAAATCAATAATTAAAGATATTTTCCTAACAGAGAATATCTTTCTGGAAAACTTCATAGATAAAACTTATAATAAGATTATTGAAAATCTAAATTCTTCCATTGGAAAGCCCTACGATATGGTTTACGATAATATAGTATCTTTTGGAGAGCTTATTGGGACTACAATTATTTCAAAATACTTTGATTCAATTAATCTTAAACATAAGCTAGTCTATGCAAACGAAATAATAAGAACAGATAATTCTTTTAGAAGAGCAAAAATAGATTGGCAGGAAACAAAGGAGAATATTATTAATAATATCAAGCCATTATTTATAGATACTGACCTAATTCTTACCCAAGGATTTATTGGTGGAACCCAAAAAAAAGAGAAGACAACACTTGGACGTGAGGGTTCTGATTTTTCTGCAGCTATCTTTGCTTATTGCTTGGATGCTAAAAATCTTATTATTTGGAAAGATGTTTCTGGCCTATTGAATGCAGACCCAAAATACTTTGAAAACACAGAGAAATTTGAGGAAGTGCCATATTCCGAAGCAATAGAACTTGCCTATTACGGAGCATCAATAATACATCCCAAAACAATTAAACCACTAGAAAACAAATCCATTCCTCTTTACATTAAGAGCTTTCTCTCACCTAAAGAGCCTGGTACAAAAATTGATTGCTGCTCTTATACCAAGCCCCTAATGCCAAGCTATATATTTAAGGATAACCAAACCCTACTCTCTATATTTCCTAAAGATTTTTCTTTTATAGTAGAGGAGAATATTGCTAATATGTTTGCACTCTTTGCAAGATATGGAATTAAGATAAACCTAATGCAAAACTCTGCCATTAGTTATTCTGTTTGCTTCGATACCATACCAAGCGATTTACTCAAGAAATTAATTAATGATCTTTCCTCAATATATTCAATTAAATATAATAACAACCTACGCCTTATAACAATAAGACGTTATCACGAAGAAGCAATTAATAATTTAATAAAAGACAAGGCAATAATAATAGAGCAACGTTCTCGTCTAACAGCTCAGTTTTTAGTGAAGTTATAGTAAGGAATTTAAAGTCTTTAAGAAGTCTAAGGGCATTAAAGACCTAATGGCTTTAAACTCCTTAATCTCTTTACTACTCATCGTAATCTTCAAATATATCAGGAATTGACTTTGTGGTCTTTACTCCTAAAGCTTGAATATCTTTTGCTTGTTTAATTAAATTCCCTCTACCATCCTTTAATTGGTTAAAAGCTTTATTATATGTATCTTGGCTCGAGCTTATTTTCTTTCCTATTTCTTCAAATGTATCGAGGAATCCAACAAATTTCTCATACATCTTACCGCTATTTTCAATTATCTTTTCAGCGTTCTTATTTAATTTATCAGTTCTCCATAAATCAGCAAATATTCTAAGACTTGAGATTAGAGTTGTGGAAGACACCAAGACAACATTTTTATTATATGCAAAGTTCCATAGCTCTCTATCGTTTTGCATTGCTAATAAATAAGCTGACTCAATTGGCACAAACATCATTACAAAACCAAGACTACCTTTAATATCATCGTATTTTTTTTGACTTAATTCAATTACATGTGTACGAAGAGATGCTATATGCTTTGTAAGTTCTTGCTTTTGTACCTCTTCAGTTTCGGATGAAAAATAATTATCATAATTAACCAATGATACCTTAGAGTCAATAATCACCTTCCTGTTATCTGGCAGGTAAACAATAATATCGGGGATTATCCTCTTATCATCCTCATTAAGATAAACATCTTGAGTCTTATAATGCTCTCCTTTAATCAAACCTGTATTTTGGAGTATTGTTTCCAAGACATTTTCACCCCAATTTCCTGCTTTCTTATTCTCTCCTTTTAATGCTGAGGCCAAATTATTAGCTTGCTCACTAACCAAATTGGTCTGCTCCATTACTTTCTTGATTTCTGCCTCAAGAGAAGAACGTTGCTTGGTTTCCTCTGTAAGATTTTTATTTACATTCTCTCTAAACTCTTTAATACTAAGACTTAAAGGATTTAATAGGGATTCAATATTTATCTTATTGGTTTCAGTAAATGTTTTTGTCTTTTCTTTTAATATCTCATTGGCTGCTCTTTCAAATTCTAATTTTGCAATTTTCTGCATCTCTTCAAACTCACGTTTAAGATCTTCTTGCTTTGCTTTCAGAGCCTCATTATTGGCCTTAAGGGTACTATTCTCATTTGCTAAGTCAAAATTTTTCTTTAGCTCTATATCTAATTGAGATATTAGTTTATTATTCTTTTCTATCTCTCTACCTAATTGTTCTTCCTTATTATTGTAAATAGATTGTAGAACATTTTTAGAACTAGATAATTCATTAAATTCCTTCCAATAATCTTCAAGCTGATTAGTGAGAATATTATTCTTTTCAATCTCCTTATCTAAATTATCCTCCCTATTCCTTAAGTTGGCTTGTAAAGCAGAATTTTCCTTATCAAGTAAATTATAGTTTGACTCCAATTCTATATTACTGCCATTCTTATTCTTAGATAATATCATTGCCATTATAATTACAGCAATGATTAGGCCTAAAACTATTATAAAAAATGTTATTTCCATATTATTTATATTTTATATTTCAAAACTTGCATACAAAAATAAGGAGTTTATTTCTTTAAACTAATCATCTGACAAATTGACACAAAGAAAAGAATGGTATAATGATTGATTGTATTGGTCTAAAGCGAAACTAATAACATTAAAAAAATAATAATCTATGAAAGGTAATATTAATGTAAAGACGGAAAACATTTTTCCAATTATTAAGAAATTTCTATACTCCGACCATGAAATATTCTTAAGAGAAATTGTAGCTAATGCTGTTGATGCAACTCAAAAACTAAAAACACTTGCATCATTAGGTCAATTCAAAGGGGAGTTGGGTGATTTAACAATTGAGATAAAGATTAACAAAGATAACAAGACCTTATCGGTAATTGATAAAGGTATTGGTATGAGCCAAGACGAGGTTGATAAGTATATTAACCAAATCGCTTTCTCAGGTGCTGAAGAATTTGTTGAAAAGTTTAAAGGCAAATCAGAGTTAGAACAAAATCAATTAATTGGTCATTTTGGACTTGGTTTCTATTCTTCATTTATGGTTAGTAAGGAAGTTGAATTTAAGTCAAAGTCATTTACCGATACCCCTGCTGTTCGTTGGTGGTGTGATGGAAATACTGAATACACAATTGAAGAGATTGAAAAAGCAGAAAGAGGAACTGAAATTGTAATGCATATTGATTCTGAAAATGAAGAGTTTTTGGAAGAAAATAGAATACTTGAACTTTTGAATAAGTATTGTAAGTTTATGCCTATTCCAATTAGGTTTGGTGATGAAACTTATTGGGAAGATTCAGAAACAGAAAAAGACGACAAAGGAGAACCTAAACGTGAACAAAAGACAAAGGAAAGAGTTATAAATAACACTGAACCTCTTTGGAAAAAGAAACCAGCTGATTTAAAAGAAGAAGATTATTCAAAATTCTACCATGAGCTTTATCCAATGAATTTTGATGAACCTTTGTTTCATATTCACTTAAATGTTGATTATCCATTTAACTTAACTGGTATATTATATTTTCCTAAG
>JALNVJ010000026.1 GCA_023227645.1 Bacteroidales bacterium
AAACCTTATGGACAAAATCCTTATATAGAGAATCCCTCAGGCTTATATTATCCAGACTGGAAAAGATCGAATAATTTACTTTCTACTGTTAGTATAGATAATATTAGAAATATCAATAATGTAAGCTCATACCTACAATCGATGGGTTTCGTAGCAGGACAGAACTACGAGAAGATTGAAAGTGCAAGAAAGCTATCCTCTTCCGAATACTCATTTAATTCTCGACTTGGATTTATCTCCCTAAATCAACCCCTTAGCAACGACCAAGTTTTGGCTGTTGCTTTTCGTTATCAGATAATTGGAGACACAACAATTTATCAAGTTGGGGAATTCTCCGACGAAGGAATAAGCGACCCAAATTCTTTAGTTGTAAAACTTTTGAAAAGCTCAACCCTAAATGTTAGAAATCCAATTTGGAAGCTTATGATGAAGAATATCTACTCCCTGCAAGCCTACCAAGTACAAAGGGAAGATTTTAGATTAAACATTCTATATCAAGGTGACGAACAAGGTATTCCTACTGGATATTTTAATGAGGGAAATAAAAAAGGGACACCACTACTTCAAATATTTGGATTAGATAGGATGGATAACCAACAAAATCCTTTCTCCGACGGGGTATTTGACTTTATCGACAATGCAATTGTTAGTGGAGGAACCATTGTAGCAGATAGAGGAATTATAGTTTTCCCTTATGTTGAACCTTTCGGAAAAGATCTTCGTTCACTCTTAGGTAATGATGATATTGCAAGTAAATATTGTTTCGACTCACTTTATAGTCTAACCATATCTCAAGCCCAACAATATCCTGATAAAAATAAATACTATTTGGAAGGAAGATATAAATCAGAATCTGGCTCTGAAATATCATTAAATGGGATGAATATACCTCAAGGTTCGGTTAAGGTTATGGCAGGAGGAATTGCATTAATGGAAGGAGTTGACTACACAGTTGACTATGCAATGGGAAGAGTTAAAATCATTAATCAAGGTTATCTAAGCTCTGGCACACCAATTACAGTTTCAACAGAGAGTCACGAACTCTTTAGTATGACAACCAAAAGAATGATGGGACTTAGGGCAAGCTATGAGTTAAATAAGGATTTCAACCTTGGAGCAACCCTCTTAAACCTCCACGAGAGCCCAATCACTACAAAAGTAAATTATGGAGAAGAACCAATGAGCAACACTCTTTGGGGATTTGATTTCAACTATAAAAAAGAAGTAAACTTTATTACTCGATTGGTTGACTTACTACCTTTCTATTCAACAAATGCTCCTTCAAACCTTTCCTTAACTGGAGAATTTGCTCATTTTATTCCTGGCAACCCTTCCGTTATTGGCACTTCTGGAACAGCATATATTGATGATTTTGAAGCAGCAAAAACCTCTATTGACCTTCGTGCAATTGGTTCATGGCATTTGGCAAGCACACCACAAGACTACAGCTCATCAAGTTCTCTTTTCCCTGAAACATCTCCTAATTTAGGATGGGAATATGGCTTTAATAGAGCGAAGATAGCATGGTATAGTATTGATGATATTTTTTATAGCTCAACCGCTCCTTCAAATATTAATAAAGAAGACCGTTCACAACCATATGCTCGTCAGATTTTAGAAAGAGAAGTTCACCCAAATAAAGAAATTGCATCAGGACAACCAACCAATATAAGAGAATTTAACCTTGCATTCTATCCTAAAGATCGTGGTCCCTATAATTATGACACAACAAGTGTGTTTTCTTATGGATTTAACTCCGACGGTTCACTTGCAAGACCAGAAACTCGTTGGGGAGGAATAATGAGAAAACTTGAAGCTACTGATTTTGAAGCTGCAAATATAGAATATATCGAATTTTGGTTAATGGATCCTTTTATTGGACAAGAAAATCCTGAGGGAGGAAAGCTCTATTTTAATATTGGAGATGTTTCAGAAGATATTCTAAGAGACGGAAGAAAGAGCTATGAAAATGGTCTTCCTACAACATCCACAATAGCTGATGTTGACACAACTATTTGGGGACTTGTTCCAAGAACTCAAGCCATTGTTAATGCTTTCGATAATGACCCAACCTCAAGACAATATCAAGACGTTGGTTATGATGGACTTTCTTCACAAAACGAAACGACGTTCTTTAATAGGTTTTTAGAACTAGCTCAAGGTCAACTTGATAATGACGCATACACCAAATTAAGTTCAGACCCTTCGGCAGATGATTTCCAATATTTTAGAAGCACATTCTACGACAATAATAATATTAAGATAACAGATCGCTACAAACATTTTAATAATTCAGAAGGTAATTCCGCAATAACAGATAACTCAACCGAACTCTATTCAACCCAACAAACCTCACTTCCAAATGTTGAAGATATAAACCAAGATAACACCCTAAGCGAAGCAGAGAACTATTATGAATACTCAATCGACCTTGACCCTACAAATTTAGTAGTTGGACAAAACTATATAACAGATATTCAAAACGCAAGCAATATCGCCCTACCAAATGGAGAATATATTGATTGTAAGTGGTATCAGTTTAAAATCCCAATACGTAACCCACAAAAAACAGTTGGATCAATACAAGGCTTCCAATCAATTCGTTTTATTAGAATGTTCTTAAAGGATTTCAAAGAACCTGTTATCCTTCGTTTTGCAACCTTTGAGCTTGTTAGTGGAGATTGGAGAAAATATTCCGACAACCTACTTACTCCAGGAATGTACCCTACAGGAACACAGACCGAAAACACCACCTTTACAGTAGCCTCAGTAAATATTGAAGAAAATGGAAAGAGAACACCTATTCCTTATGTCCTCCCTCCTGGTATAGATAGAGAAAAAATGTATAGCTCAACCAGCTTCCAACAAATGAACGAGCAAGCCCTAAGTGTGAAAGTTTCAGACCTTTCAGATGGAGATGCAAGAGCAATATACAAAACAGCCGAACTAGATATGCGTCAATATAAGAAGCTAAAGATGTTTGTTCATGCTGAAAAGATGCAAGAAAGAGATGCCTATAATAATGGAGAAGTAAGTTTATTTATTCGTTTAGGCTCTGACTTTACAAATAACTATTACGAATACGAATTACCACTTAATTTCACCCCTTGGAATACAGGGGCTAGCGATAAGGAAGCTATTTGGCCAGAAGCAAACAATGTTGAAATTGACTTAGAAAAAATAGTTAAGGTAAAAGAAAACCGTAATGCAAAGGTTCGTTCTGGAGACAACACAACCTCTTCCCTACTACCATATTATGAAATTATTGATGGCAAAAAGATAACCGTTCTTGGTTCCCCAAGCATAAGCAATGTAAAAGTTATGATGATTGGCGTTAGAAACCCAAAGAAGGTACATATAAACGACCAAGACGATATGATGCCTAAGAGTGTTGAGGTTTGGATTAATGAATTACGACTAACCGATTTCAATAAATCCTCTGGCTGGGCTGCAACAGGATTTGCAAGAACTAACCTCGCTGACCTAGGAGATTTATCACTTTCTGGATCTTACCGCTCAGCAGGATTTGGAGGCTTGGAACAATCAATTTCAGAAATATCACAAGATAATATAGGTTCATTTGATATTTCAACCAACCTTGAATTAGGAAAGTTCTTCCCTAAGCAAACAGGAGTAAGACTCCCAATGCACTTCGACTACTCACAACAAGTTAGCAACCCACGCTATAATCCACTAGACCCAGACGTATTACTTAAAAACGACCTACTAACCTATAAAACAGAAAAAGAAAAAGACTCAATAAGGAATATGGTTCAAGACTATACTGCCAGAACCAACCTTAACTTTATGAATATTAGGAAAGAAAAAACACCTACTGCTGATTCAAAACAATATTTATTAGGAATTGAAAACTTTGACGCCTCTTATTCTTATTCTAATATTTATCGTAGGGACGTGGATATTGCCTATAATTCAAAAACACAGCATAGGGGAGGAATTAATTATAACTATAATTTCAAACCAAAGCCAATTAAACCTTTTTCTAAAATTAAGCTATTCCAGCCAAGAGCTTTTGCAATAATAAAAGATATTACCTTCAACTATAAGCCAAAGAATATAACCATAAGGACTGAGGCTATAAGAGATTTTGAAGAAACACTTATCAGACCAAAGAGTCAAGGAATTGTTATTATGGAACCATTCTATTTCAAACAATTCTACTGGAATAGAGTTTATACTTTTGGATACGACATTACTCAAAACCTTAAACTAAACTATAACGCCACAATGAACGCTAGGATTGATGAGCCAAGAGGAAAAATTGATTCAAGAGAAAAGAAAGACTCTGTTTGGGCTTCAGTTTTCGACTTAGGAAGAGCTCAACAGTTTAGACAAAAAACCGATATAACTTATAATGTGCCAATTAATAAGATACCTTTTTTGGAATGGGTAAGAGTAAGCACAACATATAATGGAGAATATATTTTCACAGGCTCATCACAAGCCCTAGAAAGATTGGGAAATACCATCGAAAACACAGCACGTTTATCAATCAATACAAACCTAAGCTTCTCATCAATCTACACCAAAATTCCATTTATAAAAAAAGCCTTAGCAGATAATAAAACACCTAATAGAAAAGCTTTTGCTAAGCCACAAATAAGAGATAAGGACAAAAAAGAAGATGATAAAAACCCAAATAACTTAAATGACCCTAATCAAAAGCAAGATACTATTGAATCAATGGCATCTAAGATTTTCAAAGCAGTAGGTAAATACTCAATAAGGTTGCTAACCAGCGTTAAACAAGCAAGCATTAACTACACAGAAAGCAACGGAACATATATTCCTGGATTTATGCCTGTTTCAAAATTTGTTGGAATGTCGCCTAATAATGGTTGGGCGCCAGGATTTGGCTTTGTCTTTGGCTCACAAGCAAACATAATGGATAAAGCAATAGGAAAAGGTTGGCTATCCAACGACTCACTTCAAAATAATGCCTTCCAAACCAAGAGCAACCTAACAATAAACGGGCAAATCACCCTTGAACCCCTTAAAGACTTTAAAATAAATCTTAAATTTAATAGGAGCGAATCAGAGAACTACGTTGCATACTATAAATATGACAGAGCATATAATGAAGTTGTAGGACCATTATCACCAACAAGGACAGGAAATTTCTCCTCCTCAATAATTACACTCTCAACCCTATTCACCCCAATTGGCGAAGACAATATAAGCTCTGTTTTCCAAAACTTCTTAGATTATAGAGATATAATAGCTGCACGATTAGCCCAAGGCAACCCTAACTCAACAGGAAATATGATACTTGATACAAATAATGGAAAGTATTATCCTGATGGCTATGGAGCAACATCCCAACAAGTATTAATCCCTGCCTTTTTGGCTGCCTACACAGGAACAGATCCAAATAATAGATCAATAAATCCTTTCTCAAAAATACCACTTCCCAACTGGACAATAGATTATAATGGATTATCAAAACTAGAAATATTCAAGAAATGGGTGAACTCAATCACAATTTCTAATGCCTATACCTCAAACTATAATGTTGGATCATTCACATCCGATATTAGAGTACCAGCCAATGACTCTAGATACGATTATGGTACAGAATGGATGAGAAATGACTTAAATAATAATTACCTACCAAAGGATGTAATAGACAATATAACAATTAGCGAATCCCTAAGCCCGCTTATCAAAATAGATGTCAACCTTAAAAATAGCATGCAAGCTAATTTTGAAATCAGAAAAGATAGGAACCTATCGCTTAGCTTCTCTAATAACCAACTAACAGAAGTAAGCCGACTATCCTATGTTATTGGAGGAGGCTATAGATTTAAAGACGTAACCATAAACATACGCTCAGGAGAAACATCAAGAGAACTAAAGAGCGATATAGATCTAAAAGCCACTCTAACATGGAATCAAAACACCACAATACTAAGAAAAATCGACCAAGACGTTAATCTAATGTCCTCCGGTTCCGATGTACTAAACCTAAACCTACAAGGCGAATACTCTATATCAGAAAAAATTATGCTAACAGCATTCTTCGAAATGACAATCAACACTCCATACGTATCCAATGCCTACCGTAACTCCATGACCCAAGGAGGGTTTAAACTAAGATTGATTCTATAACAACCCTTGGCAATCCCAATAAAACGAATATAAGTTTTAATGGTCGTGACAGAAACATCTATTGTAGTTCAAATCATAGTTATATTAGTGCAATATAGGATTTAAAGATTTTAAAACTTCAATATATTTGTAGGGACTTTGGTTTAGAAAAAATAATTTTAAAATTAATCGTTTATTCTCTTTTTATTGGGGATGAAAATGCCTTATATTTCAAAAAATATTTGTAAGTTTGCAAGTTATAATTTAAAATATTTACTAATAAGAAAGATAATGTACGTATTGTTTTTAAAAGAGTTAAATAGTTTTCTTTCATCACTTATAGGTTATATTACTATAATTGTTTTCCTTGTTGTGATGGGTCTATTTCTTTGGATTTTACCTATGGAATTTAATGTGTTGTCGTTTGGATACGCTACTCTGGATGGTTTATTTGTAATTGCTCCTTGGATTTTCCTTTTTATTATTCCAGCTATTACCATGAAGATGTTTGCCGAAGAAAGAAAAAATGGCACAATTGAGCTTTTGTTAACCAAGCCTTTAACAGACATATCTATTATTCTGGCTAAGTTCTTGGCGGGTCTTTCTTTGGTTGTTTTAACCATCTTGCCTACGGTAGTATATATTGTGGCAGTTTATCAACTTGGCTCTCCAAAGGGTAATTTAGATTTGGGTGGTATTATTGGATCTTATATTGGTTTAATTTTCCTTGGTGGTGTTTTTGTAGCAATAGGGATTTTCGCTTCCTCTATTACCAATAACCAAATCATTGCCTTTATTATTGCTGTTTTGTTTTCGTCATTCACTTATATTGGTTTTGATGCCATAACTAGCTTAGGGATTTTTGGAAATGCAGATTTAATTATCAAATCCATTGGTATCAATCAACACTATGTATCTATAAGTAGAGGTGTGATTGATTCGAGAGATGTTATTTATTATCTTAGTGCTATGGCGTTTTTCTTGCTACTTACTAAGATTAGTTTAGAAAGTAGAAATTGGAAGAAATAAGGAGCTAAGACTATGAAGAAATTTAATTTTACAAAAAAAATAGATGCTAAATCGGATGTTAAGCGTTCTCATATTCTCCAGCTAATTGTTGGATTAGTTATAATAATATTTTTTAATATTGTTGGGTATTATTTTTTTACTAGACTAGACCTAACAAGTGAAAAACGTTATACCCTATCTAAATCGTCTAAAAAACTTTTAAAAAATATTGATGATATTGTTTTTATCCGTTGTTATTTGGAAGGGGAAATTCCTGCTGACTACAAGAGATTGAGAAACGAAACCAAGGAGATGATTAATCAGTTTCGTTCCTATAATAAGAATATTGAATTTGAGTTTCTTAATCCCAATGACTTCAAAGACCAAAAAGAACAGGCAGAATTTTACCAAAGATTATTCGAGAAAGGATTCCAACCGATCTTAAAGACTACCCAACAAAAGGATGGACAAGTTCGTCAGTATATGTTCCCATATCTTGAAATTACTTATAGAGGTGAAACTAAGACTATTTCATTAATAAGCTCAAAAGGTACAGAGGAACAAGAAATATTAAACAGTTCGGTTCAAAACTTAGAGTATAATATCTATGCCACCCTTAGAGAGCTCACTAGTACTGTTAAGAATAAGATTGGAATTATTAGAGGACATGGAGAGTGGGAACTTCCATATATGTGGGACTTTGTTAATGGTATTAATGAGTATTATGCTGTTGACACAATCACAATTAACGAAAGACTTAATGCCCTTACCGAAAGAACATACGACTCATTAAAACCTAATGAAATTAAATTTAGAAACCTCTATAACACATTAATTATAGCTAGACCTCTATCTGTTTTCTCCTATAAAGACTTATATATCTTAGATCAATATATAATGCATGGAGGAAAGGTGCTTTGGCTTGTTGATCCTCTACTTTGTTCTATGGATAGCGTTCAAAGCAAGAGAGAGACATATGCAATAAGCAATTTTACTGGAGTAGAAGATCCATTATTCCGATATGGAGTGAGGCTGAATACAAATCTTGTTATGGATATGCAATGCTCTAAAGTGCCAATTGTTACAGGAGTATATGGAGACAATACTCCACAGTTTACATATTATCCTTGGAATTTCTTCCCCATTGTAAGCCCAAATGCAAATCATATTATCACAGAGAAGATCAATCCAGTTAAATTACAATTTGTTAGTAGTATAGATACTATTCAAAATAATATCATAAAGACTCCCCTACTCTATTCTTCCAATAATACAAGGATAATGAATACTCCTGCTATTGTTTCTTTGGAGATATTAAAACAAAGACAAGACGCAAGGCTCTTCACACTATCTCATCTTCCTGTTGCTATGCTTTTGGAAGGAGAATTTATTTCGGCTTTCCGACATAGGCTAACCCCTGAGATGGAAAACAACGAAATGATAGCCTTTAAGGAGGAATGCGATACAAATAATGCTATGATTGTTGTAGCAGATGGAGATATAATTAGGAATGACTTTACCAATAACCAACCCCTACCTCTTGGCTACGATAAGTACACTAGAGAGATGTATGGTAACAAAGAATTCTTAATTAATTGTGTTAATTACCTTTCTGGCGACCAAGATATGATACCACTACGATCAAGAGAGGTTGTGATGAGAAAATTAGATGACGTAAAGGCTGAGAGAGAAAAAACATTCTGGCAGATAATTAATATCGGGCTACCAATAATATTAGTTATACTTATTGGGTTTATTATATCTATTATAAGGAAGAGAACTTTTGTGTTAAAAAAAACCTACTTCTTATCAACACAAAAGTTAAAAGCTAAAAATAAGACAAAAGAATAATTTATATTTATGAAGAAACTAAATCGAAATAAAAAGAACTTATTGATTATTTCAGTAATCATTGTTCTTATATTAATAATTACAATTGTTGTTTCAACCCAAAAAACATCAACAATTGATCAAAACTTCCATATTGAAGACACAAAGAAGGTTGTCAGAATTGTTATGGAAGACAGAGATGGTTATAAGAGTGAAATTGTAAAAGCAAACGATAGTGTTTGGATGGTGAATAATGAATTTGAAGCCGCTCCTCAAATGGTTAAGACACTTTTAGAAACGCTTAGAGATATGAGAGTTAGGGAACCGGTTGCAAAATCAGCTCATGCCAATATCATTAAACAACTATCTGCAAGACATGTCAGGGTTGATGTTTACTCTCAAAGCTATTATATTAATCTAGGATTTATTAAGCTATTCAAGAGAGAGAAATTTGAAAAAACACTATATATTGGTAGCCAAACAATGGATAATATGGGAACTTATATGATAGTAAAGGGAACTGAAAACCCTTGCGTTATTCATATTCCAAATTTCAGGGGCTATCTTTCTACACGTTTCGATGCCAATCCTGATGATTGGAAAACACATACTATTTTCAAATATCATCCAAGTAATATAGCATCAATTAGGGTTGAGATACCCCATCTTGAGGAAGAGAGTTTTGAAATTTATAGTGAGGGAGAAACCTTCCATTTCAAGATGTTGAAAGATAATACCAACCTAAGCAGCTTCGATACCCTAAAGGTTACTTCTCTACTATCAAGCTTTACAAATTTAAGTTTTGAAAGAATAGAAAAGAATATCCCTAAGATTGAAGTAGATACTATTTTCTCAAAATCTCCAAGCTTTATTTTTACAGTAAAAGATAAGAATGGGAAAACCAAAAGCCTTAAAACCTATATGAAACTAAATGAAGGCTCATGGGTTAGTGAAAATGATAAAGATAAATTCTATGAGATATTCGATATTAATAGAATGTATGGGATTATGGATGGATCCAAAGATACTGTGATCCTACAATACTTTGCTTTTGACAATCTACTAAAACCTGCTTCCTATTATTTTTCTCAAAAGAAATAATGCTCTTATACTTTGGTTTATAAGATAAAAGGTTTTATTTTTGCTAACTAATAATTAATTAATACATAAAAAAAGATATGAAGTTTATTGTTCACGGAGGTACATTATCACGTTCCTTACAATCAATTTATAGCGTAGTTACAACAACTAATAGCGCTGTTCCTATTTTGGAGAATTTCCTTTTCCAATTAGATGAAAAAATATTATCAATCACAGCCTCAGATATTGAAACAACTGTTACTGTTAAATTAGAACTTGCCGATGCGAATACAGAAGGCCTAAAGCAAATTGCTATACCTGCTAAATTATTATCTGAAATTGTTAAATCATTTTCAAATGTCCCACTTACATTCATTATAGATGAAGAGACTTATGCAATTGAACTAACATCAGGCGAAGGTAAGTATAAGCTAACAGGAATATCGGCAGAAGAATATCCAAGGGTTTCAACTGTTGAAGATGCATCACAAATAACAGTTCCTTCTTCCCTACTAGTTAATGCAATTTCTAAAACAATCTTTGCAGCAGGAATTGAAGAAACAAGACCACAAATGACAGGTATCTACTGCGAACAAACTGAAAACGACATCACTTTTGTGGGTACTGATGCTCATAAACTTGTTCGTTATCGCAGAAGCGATTTCTCTAACGATATCCCAACAAGCTTTATACTCCCAAGAAAACCTCTTAACCTAATTAAGAATATACTTGTTTCATATAAAGAAGATGCAGATATTCTAGTGGAGTACAATATCAATAATGTAGCTTTCAAATTTGAGAACTACTCAGTAGTATGTCGTTTGATTGAGGGTAAATATCCTAATTACGAAGCAGCAATTCCAAAAGAAAATCCAAATAAACTAATTATCGATAGAGCAGGATTCCTTAATTCAGTTAAGCGTGTTTCTTTATTTGCCAACCAATCAACACTTCAAGTACGCTTGAGCTTGGGAGGAAATGAAGTAACAATATCAGCAGAAGATATCGATTTCTCCAATGCAGCAAAAGAAAAACTTGCTTGCAACTATACAGGAGATGATTTAGAGATAGGTTTCAATGCTAAGTACTTAATGGAAATGCTTAATAATATTGAAACAGAAAATGTGCTGTTTGAAATGTCACAACCAAATAGAGCAGGTATCCTATATCCTTACGAAGAAGGAGTAGAGGAAACATCAGAGTCAATCCTTATGTTAGTTATGCCCGTTATGTTAGCAAATTAATAATCAGTAGAAATAATAATACAAACAATTAAAAATGAAAAAAATTATTAGCTTAGCACTAGTAGCTCTGTTTATTGGAACAGCAGCTTTTGCTCAAGACAAAAAAACAGAAGAAAAAGGATATGAATTCACAATGGTGAAAGAAAATCCTTCAACACCAGCAAAAGACCAATCACGTTCAGGAACATGTTGGAGCTTTGCAGGAGTTGCACTATTGGAATCAGAAATCATTAAAAGTGGAAACGGAGAATACGACCTTTCAGAAATGTGGATAGTACGTCATGCTTATATGGAAAAAGCAGAAAAATACATACGTTTCCATGGCAATATTAGCTTTTCAGCAGGTGGAGGATTCCATGATATCACTGAAATGATAAAGAAATATGGTATTGTAACCGAAGAAGCATACCCAGGACTTAACTATGGAGTACAAAAACATAACCATGGTGAAATTGATAAAGTATTAGAGTCATTCTGTAAAACAATAATAGCTCAAACAACAGTATCAACAGCGTGGAAAACAGCTTTCAATGCAATACTTGATTCATATTTTGGAGTATTACCAACAAGTTTCACCTATAAAGGAGCAACCTATACCCCAGACTCATTTGCAAAACACTTAGGCTTAAACTTAAATGACTATATTGAAATAGGATCATTCACCCACCACCCTTTCTACTCTCAATTTATTATTGAAATTCCAGACAATTGGATGCTAGGAACAATCAATAATGTGCCATTAGATGATATGATACAAATTATGGATAATGCAATTGAAAACGGATACACAATTGGTTGGGGATCTGATGTAAGTGAAAAAGGATTTTCATGGAAAAATGCAGTAGCAATAATTCCAGATGAAGACAAATCAGACCTTTCAGGAACAGAACGCGACAAATGGGAAAAGCTAACAGCAGCAGAAAAAGCAAAAGCAAATTATGCATTTGATGGAACAGCTAAAGAAAAAACCATAACACAAACAATGCGTCAAGAAGCTTTCGATAACTATAGCACAACCGACGACCACGGAATGCAAATCGTTGGAATAGCTAAAGACCAAAACGGCAACAAATTCTATAAGGTAAAAAACTCATGGGGAACAGAAAGCAAATACGATGGATATTTCTTCGCCTCAGAAACATTTATCAAATACAAGACCATTGACTTTATGATAAACAAAAACGCTTTATCAAAAGAAATGAAAAAGAAACTCGGTCTATAGTTCAAAACCAATAAAAGACCAAAACCATAGGGGATAAGCCAAAACTTATCCCCTATTTTATTTTTCCCAAAATCCAAATAAAATAATCACAACCAAAACCCCTCAAAAATAAAACCCCAAAACAATTTACTGAATCACCGTTTTAAAAAAATGAAACGGTGATTCAAGAAATTAAAACGGCGTTTCATTTAAACCCCTTCTTTTCAAATTTAAACCCCTTCTTTTTAAAAAAAGGTTAAGTCTTTTTCAATTTATATTAAGTCTTTTTCTAAAAAGGTTAAGTCTTTTTTCAATTCCTGTATCTATGCAGTTTTTTTAATCATTTATTTTTAATCTTATTGT
>JALNVJ010000027.1 GCA_023227645.1 Bacteroidales bacterium
AATGTAGGAACTGATGGGCAGATGAAGTTTATTGAACATGCATTAAATGTAGTATCTCCTCAAAATGGAATTGTGATTGCCATAGTTCAAATGAGTTGTGCTATAAAAAACGAAAAAGAACTTATTGCTGTAAAGCGTAGAATATTAGAAAAACATCACTTAAAAGCGGTTCTTTCAATGCCTGATGATTTATTTTATCCAGTAGGAGTAGTAACATGTATTATGGTTTTTGAAGCAAATAAACCAAACAAAGGTTTTGAAACATTCTTTGGATATTTTAAAGATGATGGATTTGAGAAACGTAAAAATCAAGGGAGGATAGATGCACGTAATCGCTATAAAGAAATAAAAGGAAAATGGCTTAATGCATATAATAATAAAAAAGAAATTCCTGGACTTTCAGTTATGCAAGAAGTGAGTGCCGACGATGAATGGTGTGCCGAAGCATATATGGAAACTGATTATAGTAAAATTAATCAAACTGATTTTGAAAAAAAAGTTAGAGATTATATTGCTTTTAAATTCTTAAACAACATTGAACAATGAAACGATTAGATGAAGTTTTTGATATTCTTCTTGGTAAAAGTTTAGAATTGATTAATTGCGAAGAAATAAATAATGGCATCCTTTTTATTTCAAGAACTTCATCTAATAATGGAGTTGCTACAAGGATAAAAAAGCTAGAAAATTTAGACCCTATGCCTCAACATGCAATTACTGTAGCATTAGGAGGTTCTGTTTTGTCTTCTTTTTATCAATCAGAACCTTTTTATACTGCGTTTCATATTGCTTGCCTTTATCCAAAAAAAAATTTATCAGAAGTAGAAATGCTATACTATTGTTACATTATAGAGCAAAATAAATATCGCTATAACTATGGAAGACAAGCAAATCGAACAGTAAAGGGAATATTAGTTCCTTCTTATGATGAAATACCGGATTACATAAACAGAATAAATACTATTTCTTTTTTTAATAAAAATCCTCTTTCTACTATTAAACTATCACTTAGTATAGAAATGTGGAAATGGTTTGAAGTAGGGAATTTATTTGAATGCTTTACAACAAATCATACAATACAACAAGAAACAGAAAATGGAGATATTCCTTTTGTTACAAGAAGTGGTGTTAATAATGGAATAAGTGGTTTTATAAATGGAGAGGGGTTATTAAAATACAATGGAAATTGTATCACAATAGGTGCTGAAGGTATTATTGCTTTTTATCAACCAAATATATTTGTTACCGGGGTAAAAGTTTATACAATTCGCCACGAGAAAATGAATGCATATAATGCAATGTTCTTAATTACACTTTTAAATTTGGAAAATTATCGATATAATTATGGGAATGCTAGAATTTTAAATAAAATAAAGAGGGAAAGAATCAAACTCCCAGTAACAACGGAAGGAAATCCAGATTGGGAGTTTATGGAAAGCTATATTAAGAGCTTGTCTTATTCAGCAAATCTATAAATTCTAAAGACTTATTTTAACAGAAACATTTCAATATTATCTTTATAGATAGTATTGAAATGCTATTTTATATTTATCTAAGTATCGTTTAGGTGTTATTATTTTTTCAAAAATACAACTTCTTGGGAATGTAATCCTTAAAAGTTTTGTTTTGTGTGATATTATAAGGTTGTTCTTATTGTTTTATCCTTGCTATTGTTTTTGGGTTGGATAGTTCACGGAAGGCGTCTTTTCCTATTTTTCTGTCGTATATTATTCGTATGATATTTAAAAATTAACTCCGTTTCTGATATGATAATCGAGTTTTATTCGATTATGTTGTTGAAAATGGATAAGTTTTGTTGATTTTATCATTATCTTTGCATCTTATTAGAATTTGTTATCTATGAATTTAATTGATGAATTTGGTGTTATTCCTTTCAACTACGATTTGCTTTCTTCTTTGCTGGATTCAAGGTTTAGATAGAAAAGAAATGTTTGCACGAAAATAATAATATGTACACACCTCCATTTACCATATCAGCAAAAGCAATTAATTTGATTGCGGAAATATCGTCACAGATAGAACGTTATGCTATCCGTATGGAACAGAACGATGCATTGTTGTTAAGAAAAGCTAATCGCATCAAGACTATTTATAGTTCACTTGCCATTGAAGGAAATAAACTGACAGAAAGCGAGGTAACAGATATCATCAATGGAAAAACAATTGTTGCTCCACTGCGTGAAATACAAGAGGTAAAGAATGCTATAAAAGCTTATGAAGTATATAATACTTTAAATGTTTTTTCACCTCAAGACCTATTAAAAGCACATAGTCTGATGATGGAGGCTTTGACTAATGATGCAGGACATTTTAGACAAGGTGGTGTGGGTGTTTTCTCTGACAAGAATTTGATTCACATGGCTCCTCCAGCTAATAGAGTTGCATTATTGATAGATGATTTATTTCAGTGGCTTAAATTGTCAAAAGACCATTTGCTTATTAAGAGTTGTGTGTTTCATTATGAGTTTGAATTTATTCATCCTTTCAGTGATGGCAATGGACGTATGGGGAGGTTGTGGCAGTCTTTGATATTAGGAAAATTACATCCTTTATTTGAACATCTCCCTGTTGAAAATATGGTGTACTCCAATCAAGAAGAATATTATAAAGCTATTGCAGAGAGTTCTAAACATGCAGATAGTGGAATTTTTATTGACTTTATGCTTAATGAAATATTGAATACCTTGAAAAGAAAACAAGGAAACTTAATAATTGGCACTAATAATGGCACTAATGATGGCACTAATGATGGTATTGAAAATGCTATTCTAAATTGCATTAGGAATAATGCAGAGATAACATTGGATGAACTATCTGTCTTTGTGGGTAAATCAAGACGAACTATAGTTAGAGCAATGAAACGCCTACAAGATGATAGCAAAATACGACGTAATGGTTCAACAAGAAACGGATATTGGGAAATAATAGAATAACAAGATTAGCAAAAAAATACTACTTCTTACTTCTTTATCCTAGCTATTGTCTTTGGGTCGGATAGTTCTCGGAGGGCGTCTTTTCCTATTTTTCTGTGGGTGGGGTTATTGGATAGGGATAGCTTTTGGGATAGGGATAGGGCTTTGGGGTGTAGGTATAGGCTACGTTTGCCTATTTGACGTAATGCCCAGTTGACTGCTTTCCAAACAAAGTTTCTTTCATCGTAGGCGTATTTTTCTATTAAGGGAAAGTATTTTAGGAATTCTTCGTCTGGTTTGTTTTTTATGCCTACTGCTAGGCCTGCTATTAGTGCGAATGATGTTCTGCGTACGTATTCTTGTTCGGATGAAACGTATTTGTCTATAATTTCTTCTGTATGTGGGGTGTAGCGAAGGAGGTTATAACATGCTCCATCTACTATTGCCCAGCTGTCGAAGTCTTTTACCCAAATGTCTATTTCTTCTAGTGTTATTTTCGTTGGGTCTGCTATCATTGTGGATAGCATCCTTGCTTCGTGGTAATTGGTTTCCCATAGC
The DNA here is from genome assembly GCA_023227645.1 of Bacteroidales bacterium. Classification (GTDB taxonomy): domain Bacteria; phylum Bacteroidota; class Bacteroidia; order Bacteroidales; family P3; genus UBA10566. The sequence goes on from JALNVJ010000027.1 coordinate 3,492, forward strand.
TTGAGGGCAAGGGGATGATTGGTTTTTATTTCTTTTGCTATTGCTCTTAGCTCTGGTGCTGTTATTCCTAAGATATTATTTGATTTTACTCCAAAGTATTCGGCTTGCTTTATTTTGTCTTTATTTGAAAGTGAAAGCAGATAGCTTAATACTTGTTCTGCTGTTTGCATTATTTATTGTTTTGGGGTTAAAACTTTCATAAATATTGGGAAGTGATCGCTAATTCCTCCTTGGTACTTATATCCTTTATATGTACTGAAAGGTGTTGTTTTGGTTATTTTTGGGTTTGGGTCAATCATAAAGTCGGGGATAAATATATGGGAAGGGTTGGAGAGGGTGTCTATTCTTTCTTCCATTTCTTTTGTTACAATAAATTGGTCGAAGTTTAGCATTTGTCCTGAATAGGTATAAGAGCCTCTTTTGTTTTTATCTTTTTTCATAAGGTTGGTAAGTAGTGGCTGGTGGTTATGGTATCCGCCTGAGGTTCTAAATCCTTCTTCAACACTATTGTCCCATGGGTTGTCGTTGAAGTCTCCCATTATGATTATGTTTTTCTCTCCTTTGTCGTAAAGCTCTTTTGATTTCTTATAGATTAGTTCAAATACTGATTTTCTGAGTGGTTTGTTTCTGTCGTTATTTCTTCTTGAGGGTGCATGGACAACAAATATATGTAGTGGTATCTTATTTAGGAGGCCATTAACGTATAGTATATCTCTTGTTGGCTCGTCAATTATTAAAGAGCTATCAATTACAATTTTCTCATGCGTTATAACCTTAAACTTATCTTTTCTATATATCATTGCAACATCCATACCTCTTATGTCTGGTGAGTTGTAGTGGATAAAGTCGTAGCCTCCTTTTTTTAGTGGGGAGTCGTTGCAAAGGGCGTTGAGGACTTGTTGGTTTTCTATCTCACATAGTCCAATTATTGCAGGAAGGTTTCCTTTAGATAGTGCAATATATGTTTTTGCAAGTAGGTCTTTTTTTAGGTTAAAGCGCTCCCAGTTCCAGTTTCGTGGGGAGCTACCTGTGAAGTCGTCATCGTTGGTTAAGCTATCATTGGTGGGGTAGAAAAAGTTTTCACAGTTATGAAAGGCTATGATTTCTGATTGAGATTTTAGCAAATAGGGAAATAACATGATTATTATTATAAAGTAATATTTGAAGTATCTATTTATCAATACTGGCAAATTTATGGTTAAATGAATAAGGGCGTTTCGATATAATTCAAAACGCCCTAAATTTTATTAAGTAATTATACCTTGTAGAAAGGCATCTTAACTACAACTGCTTTTAATATCTTATCTCTAACTTTAATATAGATATTAGTGTCCTTTTTGCTGAAAGCTGTTTGAACATGTGCTGTTCCAATTGCTTTTGAGGTTGAAGGAGATTGTGTTCCTGAACATACTTTGCCAATAACATTACCTTCTTGATCACATACTTCATAACCTTGACGAGGAATACCTCTATCGATCATTTCAAAACCAACAAGTTTTTTCTTAACTCCATTTGCTTTTTGATCTTCAAGGATTTTTCTGTCAACAAAGTCATTTCCTTCTTCAAACTTAGTTAACCAACCAAGTCCTGCTTCTATTGAAGATGTTTGGTCATCAATTTCATGTCCATATAAACAAAATCCCATTTCCAAACGTAGAGTGTCTCTGCAACCTAGTCCAGCTGGTTTTATTCCAAATTCTTTTCCTGCTTCAAAAATAGCGTTCCAAATTGTTTGGGCGTCTTTTGGAGATAAATAAATTTCACATCCACCAGAACCAGTATAACCTGTTGTGGAAAGAAGAACGTTATCAACACCTGCAAGTGTTAGGTATTTGAAGGTGTAATATTCCATATCCTCAACAGAAGTAGAAGTAAGTTTTTGCATAACTTTAAGAGCTAATGGTCCTTGAATTGCAAGTTGTGCCCAAGAATCAGACTCGTTAATAAAATCTTTTCCAAGTTCCATTCCCATTTCAACAGCAATCTTACTCATCCAATTCCAGTCTTTTTCAATGTTTGCTGCATTTGGAACAATAAAATATTCTGTTTCGTTTACTCTATAAATTAACATATCATCAACAATTCCTCCTTTTCCATTTGGAATTACTGTGTATAGTATCTTTCCATCAAAGAGAGAATCGATATTGTTTGAAGTGCAGTATTGGATGAAATCATGAGCCTTTGGTCCTTTTGCTCTAAATTCTCCCATATGAGAAACATCAAAAACGCCTACGGCATTTCTAACATTATTATGCTCAATCACTAACCCTTCATAGGAAATTGGCATATTGTATCCTGCAAACTCAGCCATCTTTGCACCTAAGTCAATATGGTTTTGAGTGAATGGTGTACTTTTCATATCGTATATTTTTGTATTTATTATTATTTTGTATTAGATTTGCAAAGATAAGGTTTTTATAAATGCTATTCAAACTTTTTTAATTCTAAATTACATCCATCCCAAAGAGCATAACCACTGCCATAAACCCAATCACTTAATATGATTAGTTTTTTATTTTCGTCTATCTTATATTCTTTATTGAGATGACGATGACCAAAGATAAAATAGTCAATATTTGTGGTCTTGATTTTCTCTATGCAATATTGGAAATGAGGTTCTTTTTCTCCTTTATCAATTATATCGTATTCTGAATGAGATTTCCTGCTGCTCGAAGACCATTTATTGCCAAAAGCAATTGCCCAACGGGGATGTATAGATGCAAATAATATTCTTGTTATTTTTGAATTGAAAATTGCTTTCATAAAGATATATGTCTTATCCTTTTTGTCAATTCCATCACCATGTGCTAAGAGAAATGTTTTCTTGTCAATTTCAATTTCAATTTCTTTTTTATGAACAATTAATCCAATTTCTTTTTCGAAATAATCTCCAATCCATTGGTCGTGGTTGCCTGTGAAAAAGTGAACTTCTGTTCCTCTGTCAACAATGGAGGCTAAGGTGCCAAGTAACCTAACATAGTATTTAGGTACAACGTGTTTGTATTCATGCCAGAAGTCAAAAATATCTCCCAATAGGTAAATAACCTTTGCGTCTTTTTCGGCCTCTAAAAGGAAACGGACTAATTTCTTTTCCCTTTTAAGCGATTCTTCGTAGTTTGGAGCTCCTAGATGAGTGTCGGCAATAAAATAATATTTATCTTTTATCATTTTTTATTAGCTAATTCTTTTTTAGGTTCTGTTTGACTTTGTTTTGCTTTTTCTTTTGCATCATTAATCAAATTCTTTAACCCAATTGTATGTTGGTTATTAGGATATTTTTTTACTAATTCGGCATAAACTCCTTCGTAAATATCTAAATCAGTGTTTAAATTAAATAAATAATGGTTATCAAAAGAACGATAAAGACCAATTATGCAGGAAAGTGAACCTTTATTATTGTCTAAGAATTTCTTGATAACCTCTTTTTGATGAATTTCAAGAATTGTGTACTGATCAAGAAGTTGTTTCCTAATTTGGTCAACATTTTCTTCATATTTGTTTTCGTGAAGTGTTTGTTTGATTTCAGCTAAAATAGCATTTGTCTTTATATATTCTTTATTTAACTCGTGAAGTAGTTCCGATTCTTTTGAATTTTTAATTGTGTAAGTATTTGACAAAGAATTAAAGGCCCCCTCAATTATAATATCCTCTTGTTTTTGAGGAATTATAGTTATGTAGTCATTAGAGTTAGCTAATAATACAAAAATACTAGGCTCATCTAATTTATATGTAAATTCAAATTCCCCATCTTTATTTAAATTAATAGTGTCAATAGGTTTTAATCCTTGCCCAGTCATTTCTAAGAAAAAGATTTGCTTTTCTACTCCATTCGATAGCTTTCCGCTAACTCTAAAGCTATCTTTCTCAATTTTATTGCATCCTGTAAAAAGACCAATAACTAAAACTACTAAAACTAATATTCTTTTCATGTTTCTTATCTATTTATTTTATTTGTAAAATTTCTTAGTAAATGATCTGCAATAACAAGAGCCACCATAGCTTCAACTACCACAACAGCACGTGGAATAAAACACCTGTCGTGCCTACCACTATTTTCAATATTATAAAGCTCTCCCTCTTTGTCAATACATTCTACTTTTCTATATAAACTTGCAATTGGTTTGAAGCCAGCTTTTATATTAATCTCCATCCCATTCGAAATTCCAGCTTGTATTCCTCCACAGTGATTGGTCTTGGTTGTGAAATCATTATTCCAATTATCTAATTGCTCACTTCCATACTTTGTTGTTGAAGCAAATCCGTCTCCTATCTCAAAGCCTTTTGAAGCAGGAATGCTCATTATTGCCTTAGCTAAATCCGCACTTAGCTTGTCGAAAACAGGTTCTCCCAAACCAATAGGGCAGTTTTTAATTCTGCAAGATACTATTCCCCCAAGTGAGTCTCCATTTTCTACTATCTTTTCTAATTCTTTTTCAATTTCCTCTCTATTCCTTGCGTATTCCCATTTTCCAATTGAATGAATCTCTCCACTAACCTCTATTCCGTATTCTCTTAATATAAGTTTGGCAATTCCTCCACCTATTACTCTTGTTAAGGTTTCTCTTGCCGATGCCCTTCCTCCTCCTGAAGAAGATGATATCCCGTATTTATTATAATAAGTAAAGTCTCCGTGAGAGGGGCGAAATAAATCTTTCAGGTGGTTATAGTCTTGTTTTTTGATATTCTTGTTCTGAATAATAAAAGCAATTGGAGTGCCAAGGCTTATTCCATTTTCAATACCTGAAATAAACTCAACTTTGTCTTCTTCTTTTCTTTGAGTTGAGTAGCCTTCTTGTTGAGGTTTTCGCCTTTGAACTTCCTTTTCAATAAAATCAAGGTCAATTTTAAGCCCAGAGGGACATCCATCAATAACTCCTCCTACAAAATCGCTATGCGACTCTCCAAAAGTTGTGAGTTTAAAAAGTTTGCCAATTGAATTGCCTGCCATTTATTTTGATAGTATTTATTGTGTATTATAGATGCAAAAGTATTGAAAAAATGCCTTAGAGCAAAGATTTTGATTAAAATAAAATTGAATTATCTGCATTTACACTGCTTAAGAACTTAAAACTCTAGTTTTATTGTTTAGTTATATATATTCACATAATCATTGTTTATTGAACAAGAATGTCTAAAATATAACCTAATACAAATGAATAATTTGAACAAAGCTAAATTGAAAAATAATGAAACGCAGTATAAAAATATTAAAACAAAGATTTATTTTGCTGAGATGTACATCTCAGCCGTTTTATTCTTTAAGCCAAAAATATTACTCTTGATTATAGTTTTTTATTATTTGATTTCTAAAAAACCATATCGATATTTAAACACATTAAAGATAAAATTGTATGTGAAATACTCTTCTATTACAAATAAACTTAGTAACTTTGCCATTTATTAGACGTAAATAAAATTCATCGAAGTTATTATCAAATATAAAAGAAATGACAACAAAAAAACTTATTGAGAAAGAAGATGTTGTTGTAAAGTTCGTCGGTGACTCAGGTGACGGAATGCAACTTACGGGAACTCTTTTTTCTGATACATCTGCATTAGACGGAAATGATATAGCAACATTTCCAGACTATCCAGCTGAAATTAGAGCACCCCATAACACAATAGCAGGTGTTTCAGGGTTCCAAGTTCATATTGGTAAACGAATTTTTAGTTCAGGAGATAAGTGTGACGTTTTAGTTGCTATGAATCCTGCTTCACTAAGCTCTAACCTTAAATGGGTAAAAAGGGGAGGAATAGTAATTGTTGATGCTGATACTTTTACACAAGATGTATTAGAAAAAGCTGGTTACAAATCTGATCCATTTACTGATGATAGTTTTTCAAGCTACACAGTAATTAAGGCACCAATGACAAGCATGACAGCTGAGGCTGTTAAAGATATATTTACAGATAAAAAATCTGCGGAACGTTCAAGAAATATGTTCGCTTTAGGTATGATATTCTTCCTTTTCAATAAAGAGTTAGATCATACTGATTCATACTTAGAAAAGAAGTTTAAAAAGAATCCAGATATTGTTAATGCAAACAAAGCTGTTGTTAGAGCAGGATATAACTATTGTGAAAACACAGATGTTCTGCCTCAACATCAAGTTAATGTTCAAGAAGCTGTAATGCCTAAGGGTAAGTATAGAAATATTACAGGTAATATCGCAACAGCTTGGGGTTTACTTGCTGCTGCTGAAAAAGCAAATCTTCCTTTGTTTTTAGGTTCTTATCCTATAACACCAGCAACAGAAATTTTAGTTGAGATTACTAAACACAAAGCACTTGGAGCAAGAGTTTTCCAAGCAGAAGATGAGATTGCTGGAATTTGTTCTGCAATAGGAGCTTCTTTTGCCGGAGCAATGGCTTGTACATCAACTTCTGGTCCCGGTCTTTCATTAAAGGCTGAGGCAATTGGTTTAGCTGTAATGACTGAGCTTCCTCTTGTTATTGTTAACGTTCAAAGAGGTGGTCCTTCAACAGGTCTTCCAACTAAAACAGAACAATCTGACCTTTATCAAGCTTTGTTTGGCAGAAATGGTGAAGCACCTTGTATTGTTGTAGCTGCTTCAACCCCTTCAAATTGTTTCTATTGGGCTTTTGAAGCTTCTCGTCTTGCACTGGAACACATGACACCAACCATACTCCTTACTGATGGTTATCTTGGAAATGGATCTCAATTATTCCGTATTCCAAGAATGGCAGACCTACCTAAAATTAATCCACCATTTGCAACACCAAACGACACAACATACGCACCATACAAACGTGATCCAGAAACTCTTGTTAGACAATGGGCTATTCCTGGAATGGAAGGTCTTCGTCATAGAATTGGTGGATTGGAAAAACTTGATGGAAAAGGTTCTGTTTCCTCCGATAGTGCTAATCATGAACTAATGAGTAAGTTTAGAAATGAAAAGGTTCAAAGAGTTGCAGACACTATCCCTAACCAAGTGGTTTATGGAGATGAGGATGCAGATCTTTTAGTTGTTGGATGGGGAGGAACAGAAGGCAATTTGAAGCTTGCGGTTGAAGAAATGAGAGAAGAGGGTCATAAAATTGCTCTAACTCATTTCAACTACATTATGCCTCTTCCTAAAAACACTGGAGATATTTTGAAAAAATATAAAAAGATAGTTGTATGTGAATTAAACATGGGACAATTTGTAAACTATCTTAGAATGAATTTCCAAACATTGGCATTCCAACAATATAATAAAATTCAAGGATTACCATTTGAAGTTACTGAATTAAAAGAAAAGTTTAATCAAATTTTAGGAGAATAATATTATGTCTATAGAACATTCACAAACAAAACTTACAAAGGCTGATTTTGTCAGTGACCAAATGGTTAAATGGTGCCCTGGTTGTGGAGACCATGCAATCTTAGCCTCAGTATTAGGAATTTTTCCTGAAATAGGATATAAGAAAGAGAACTTCTGTGTTGTATCAGGAATAGGTTGTTCGTCTCGTTTTCCATATTATGTAAATACTTATGGATTTCACGGAATCCATGGAAGAGCAGCTGCAATTGCAACAGGAGTAAAGATTGCCAACCCTCATCTAAGTGTTTGGATTAATTCTGGAGATGGTGATGCAACTGCAATTGGAGGAAATCACTTTATTCATGTAATCCGCCGTAATATGGACGTTAACTATATATTGTTTAACAACCGTATTTATGGACTAACAAAAGGACAATATTCTCCAACAACAAAGCAAGGACAAATAACCAAAACTTCTCCTTATGGAGTAATTGATTATCCTTTTAATCCAGGAGAATTAGTAATTGGAGCAAGAGGTAATTTCTTTGCAAGAGCAATAGACAATTCCCCAAAAACACTTGGAGAAGTTTGTAGAGCAATGGCTGCATTTGACGGAGCTGCAATTGTTGAGGTTCTTCAAAATTGTGTAATCTTTAATGATAAAACTCATAGAGAGGTTACTGACAGAGAATTTAGAGAAGAACGTCAACTATGGCTTGAACAAGATAAACCGATGATATTTGGTAAAGCCAAAGACAAAGGTATAATGTTGAAAGGAAATAGTCTTGAGGTTGTTGAAATTGGTAAAGATGGAGTTACTGAAAAGGATTTACTTGTTCACGATGCAACAACTGAAAACACAGGAATTCATATGATGTTAGCTCAAATGGCTCCACCAGCATTTCCTATGGCCTTCGGTGTTATTCGTGCAGTAAAGAAACCAACCTATAATCAATTGTTCGAACAACAAATGTTAGAAGTTAAGGCTGGTTCTAAAATCCAATGTATGGATGATCTATTAAATAGTGGAGAGACTTGGGAAATAAAATAATCCATTATTAAATTAATTATAAAATAAGAGCGACCCTAAATTTAGGGTCGCTCTTTTCTTTAAGTTATAAACTCTTCTTCTTTATTTATGAAGCATTTCAAAGATTGATTTATTATTCGATTTTTTTGTAGACACAAATGGAGGTAGTAAATTTAGATCTCCGTAACCAATTAAAGAATAATATTCATTTTCATCTTCTTCATAATTAAACTCATTTCCTATTATATAGTCAGCAGTCATCCAGTTTTCATAACAATATATTATGCTATTCTTGTTTTGATTATATGCATTTAAAAAACTATTTCTGTCTGGATATAGTTCAGAATCTTCTGTTGAGTTAGACAGTTCAATTTCTGAATTATATTCAAATGTCGTATTGCTTACAAAAGAGATTGCACTTTTAGAGTTCGTTTCAAAAGTGCTAAGTAGAAGATCTCTATTATTATTATTGTATGCATTAAAACTAACAATACATATTTTACTTTCATATTCCATAAACTCGTAACCGCTTGTTGAGTCTGCGTTAATGAAAGAATAATTAGTCATCCCATTATCTGATTCACTATTTCTGAGTGTAAATCCCTTACTTTGCATTGTTTCAGTTATTTGTTCAACAGTTTTTCCTGTATAGCCCTTTAGCTCATTTAAAATGTTCGTTGCTGCAGGTTGTGGATTATCATCTGTATCATCCTTACATGAATTGAATAATACAAGTCCAAACATAGTTAATAGAATTAATGTTAACTTTTTCATTGTTTTAATTGTTTTGGTGAATAATTTGTGTATTGCTTTTAATTGTTG
>JALNVJ010000028.1 GCA_023227645.1 Bacteroidales bacterium
ATTTTCCATTGATTTGTTTGGAGGATATTTCTTTATGCTATAATATGGGATTATATGCCTTGTTTTGGAGGGGTTGTTGGGGAATTTCGTTTTAAAACAATATAAATACTTGAATTGAAAAAAGACTTACTCTTTATAAAAAAAGACTTACTCTTTTTAGAAAAAGACTTAATATAAATTGAAAAAGACTTAACCTTTTTTAAAAAAGAAGGGGTTTAAATTTGAAAATAAAGGGTTTAAATGAATCACCGTTTTAATTTCTTGAATCTTAGTTTCATTTTTTTAAAACGGTGATTCAGTAAATTGTTTTGGGGTTTTATTTTTGAGGGTTTGATATTGGCTCTCCATTGTGCGAATTTTCTTTATTTGGTGCTATGTGTGAGTACTTATTATGATAGCTACAAAAAGTATTTAGAGATTTTTTTGCATAAAAAAAAAGGCAATCTTTTTATTTATTGCCTTTTTAATATTTAGTTGAAGTGGTGTTATTTCACTATCTTCATTTCTTTTATTAGATTTTGTGCTCCTGCAAATTTGTCAATAATAAATAATACATAGCGGATGTCAACATTGATACAACGTTGTAGTTCTGGGTTGAAGGCGATATTGCCACTCATTGCTTCCCAGTTGCCATCAAATGCAATTCCTACTAACTCTCCTTTGCCATTGATAACTGGTGAGCCTGAGTTTCCTCCTGTGATGTCGTTATTGGTTATAAAAGCTACTGGAACGGTTCCATTTGCTGCGTATTGTCCGTAGTCTTTGGTTTTGTATAGTTCTTTTAGTTTTGCTGGTATGGTAAATTCCCAACTTGTGGTGTCTTCTTTTGCCATTATTCCTTCTAGGGTTGTGAAATAGTTATAGGTTATTCCGTCTTTTGGTTGGTATTCTTTAACTTGTCCGTAAGTATAACGTATTGTTGAGTTTGCGTCTGGTGCAAAATGTTTGGTATTGTCCATTTCCAAAATAGCCTTTACAAATAATCGTTGTGTTGTGTTTAGGCCTGCATATGCTGATTTTGCAAATTGCATACGAGTGTTGTAATTATCAATAAAGTCCATATAGGTCTTATACATTGGGTCGTTAGCAATTAGGTCGGCTGTTGGGTTTTCTAATAGTTTATATGCTTTTTCTGGGTCTAGCATTTTTGATTCAGTAAATATTTGATTTGCTATTTTATTGAAATCATATTTATTTTTAAATGCATTGTCTAGGAAATTTTCACTTTGGTGTTTGTTTGGAACGTTACGGAAAAATAAATCAAATCCTGTTGCAAGTAATTTAAGCTCTGTTGCGTTGTTAAAGTCTTTGTATATATCTTGAAGGTTTTCTTTTGCTGATTCTGCTAGTTTCTTAGCTTTGTCGGTGTTTCCATTTTCTCTTAGTTCTCTTTCAAGTGCAGAAAAACTTCTTGCTATTGCCACTCCTGAGTTTCCTCTTAAGAATGCTTCATTTGTAAATATCCTTAGGTAATCATATTCATTAGTTACTTGAGAATATGATTCAAGTTGACTTAATACATTTCCGTATTCAGCTTTTCTTTCTGGTGTTTGAGATATCCATTTTGCTAATCTATTTTCAAGGTCTTGCTTTGTTGATTTAACATCAAGATCTTGTAGGCATTTTGTTTGTCCGATATAGAATTTCCAATAGTTTGATAGTTGAGCAAATTTGGCTGAATATTGTATTCTAACTTTTGGATCTGCTTTCATATCTTCGTCCATAACATTTCTAAGTGCTGTTCTTGCAATAACAACTGATGGGTTATAAACATCGATTGCTTGTTTTACTCCGTATGATGTCATAAAACGATCTGTTGAACCTGGGAATCCAATAATCATTGTGAAGTCATTATTCTTTACTCCTTTTATGCTTATTGGTAATGAATGCTTTGGTTTAAGTGGGATATTTTCTTGTGAAAATTCTGCAGGCTTGCCTTCTTTTGATGAATACACTCTAAACATTGAGAAGTCGCCTGTGTGACGTGGCCACATCCAGTTGTCGGTATCTGATCCAAATTTTCCTATTGATGAAGGTGGTGCTCCAACCATACGAACGTCTTTGTATATTTCATACACAAAAAGAATGTATTGGTTGCCATCAAACATTGGTGCAACTTGAGCTGTGTAGCCATTATCTTTTTGTGATTCTTCAATAATTTTCTTTATATTATCTCTAACAATGCTTGATCTGTCTTCTTCTGTGGTTTCTTTTGTAATATTCATAAGTACTTTTGAACTCACATCTTCCATTCTAATTAGGAATTTTGCAGTTAATCCTGGGCAAGGTAGCTCCTCTTTTTTGGAATATGCCCAAAATCCATTCATTAGATAGTCATGTTCTACAGTTGAATGTTGTTGGATTTGTGGGTATCCGCAATGGTGATTGGTTATTAGCAAACCTTCATCTGAAATTATCTCACCAGTACATCCTCTACCAAATTGAACAATAGCATCTTTAAGAGAAGCTTGATTGATGTCGTAGATTTGTTTTGAGCTTAGTTTAAGTCCTTTTGCTTTCATATCTTTATATGTCTGCTTGTCTAAGAACATTAATAGCCACATTCCTTCATCAGCCTTAGCTAATGGTGCGAATGCAAATAATCCTATTAATAGGAATAAAATTGTTTTTTTCATGTTTTGAATTTGTTTATTTATAAATTATAATGCTATTTTCAATTATTTTATCTGCCTATTTTTATAGGCGTTGAAATTATATATCTTCTTTATATAGCTGTCATTTTCGAAGAGTTCAGAAGATATTATATAATCGGCTGTTGAACGATTGGAAGCAGTTGGAATATTATACATAACTGCAATTCTAAGAAGTGCCTTCACGTCAACATCGTGTGGTTGTTGCTCCATTGCATCCCAAAAGAAAAACAAGTAATCTATTTTGTCATCACTTATTAGGGCTCCAAGTTGTTGATCTCCTCCAAGTGGTCCTGATTTTAATCTTTGAACTTTAATATATTCTTTCGAACTATGTAATACTCCTTTATTTATTTCTTCTTCAACCATAATGCCTGTTGTTCCTGTAGAAACTAAATTATGCTTTGCTAGTTTCACTTTATTAAAAGCTACCCATTCGGCTAGGTCTTTCTTACAGTTATCGTGTGCAACAAGTGCAATTGAATATTTATTTGTCTTTTTCATCTTTCTTATATATTATTTAAGTACTTTGTTTCTTTGCTTTCTGGATTTAAATATGTCGGCAAAATGGTCATATTCTTTCTTATATGTTATACCAACGCCTTGTGTGTATGGAGATATATTATATTTTGTGAAATCGTCTGCATTTGATTTATTAAAAGCTTTAAGACGGAAATTCTCCGTTATTTTATATTCTACTTTAATATCTCCAATAAATGAAGATGCCCCTTGAGCTTGTTCCTCTGTTTTTCCTCCAAATACTGAATTAAATTCAACTTCCCACCTTCCAATATTTTTTGAAATATTTAAATCATATTGATCTGTTACCACCTCAGAACCTGGCGTGTAGTTAACACCAACATCAACAACAGTTATCATATTGGTTAGCATTCCTGTTATTTGTCCAAAAGCCAATTCAAAAGCAGAGGATGAAATATTTGATCCTCCAATATTACTTTCAACAGCTGATGAAGATGCATAAAACTGACGAGACACAAGGAGAGAAACAGTTTGCTCTAACATCTGCTTTTCATCATTCTTATCTATATTAATAAATAAATCATCAATTGTTTGCTGATCAGTATTTGGAAGACGTATATCAAAAGTTGGTACTGGGTTCATAAGTTTACCAGAAAGGCTGATAACACTTTGAACATCCACTTGTTTAACATATGCCTTTCCAAGTATTGGCGCAAGGGATGCCTTTGTTTTATAAACAGCATTAACATTAAGGTTGGCATTGGTTGGATTTCCATTAAATTGAATAGTTCCTCCTTTTTCCAAAATAAAGGTCTTCTCAATAACATTCATTAATGATAGCCCAAAGGTTCCACTCTCAATATTAACCAAACCATACATATTAAACTTGCCTTTATTATCAATATCCATCTTCAAATCACCTTCTCCAGATGCATTCAAGTCTCCACCAATTTGATTGAAATTCATTGGCATCCCAATAAGTGCATCAGGAGTTACTTTTAGGTTAACATGAATATTTAGATCCATTTCTTTTGCAGCAAATTTCAATGGTTTGGATATGGTATCGCTTGCTTTATTATTGAAATCAATAAATTGAATAAATGAGTTATTGGAAACATTTATTTTACTCGAAATTGGGATATATACACTTGTTCCTTTTTCCGTTTTTGCATTAACATCTATTTTCAGAACTGAAAGGTCGCCCATAATACTTGCTCTTGCAGAGGCGTATGCTTCTCCATAATACATTTGGTCGGCAGAGAACCTAGTATTAAGGATTTTGATTTTTTCAGCATTTACAATTAGATTTATATAAAACTCCTGAAATTTTTCGTGAGTTATAATTCCGTCAATAACAAGTTTATTGTTTTCTATATCAGTTAGCTTAAATTTATTCAGTATAAATTTATTATTCTTAATCGTTAGGGTGTCAGAAAAATAATACTTGGTATTAATCATATCAATTTTGATGGCTCCCTTTTCACAGATAAGAGTTCCTATAATATCTGGCTGGCTAAACTTTCCTCTAATTTTAATATCTTCCCCACTCATAAAACCTTCTGCTTCTGAAGAGAAACTATTCAAGAACTTCTCAATAACATTCAAATTAAAGTTCTTAAGGCTTAGGTTTAAATCCATATTATTGTTTTTATTTTGTGGGTAGATAAAACCATTGATTGTTAAGGGGGTGTTTTGAATTCCATCAATTCCTTTGTAGAGTAGTTTAATATTCACAAAGAACTCATCATTTGTTAGAGTATTGCTGACATTCAAATTGGCTATCCCCAAAAAAATATTATTAAGTGACAAGCTATCTATTACAAGATTAGATGTTAGACTTGGTTTATTGAATAGACTTTTAAAAGTAATATTCCTATTTATCCTCCCTCCTATCTCAATTCCACTTTGTTTAAATATTGGATTAAAAGCACTTAAGTCTACATTATTAAAATCAATTTCTAATTGATCAGATATTTTATTAGAGGCTATACCGTTAATTGTAATATTCTCATTCATTTTATTTAGAGATAAGTTTAATATAGCTAATTGCTCTCCATTATAACCTATAATATTATTATTATTTATTATAACTTCACTTCCATATACTTCAAATTGAGAATCTTCGAAACTCCCTTGAAGGCTATTATTGGTGAAAATAGATTTAAAGTTTATATGTCCTTTTGTTCTATTATCAACATACTTATCGGCAAAATTAAGGACTAAGTCAACCTTTTTAGAATTAGAAATAACATCTAAAACAACATTCCTAATCAGAAGACTATCTGTTATTGCAAATCTTGAAGTGTTAAGGCTTGTGTATAAATCTTTACCAATAACTTTTGAATTTATTTTTATATCACTAAGAGTAATTCCACTAAAACCTATTTTATTTGTTCTAAAATTTAGATTTAACTTGTCTTGTGGGCTTAATGATCCATCAATAATTGTGTTATTACTTAAACTTACGTTTGGGGCAAATAGGGCAAAAACTGGTTCTGCATTCTTAATTGTTGAAATAAAGTTTAATTTCGATTGAATCTCATAGTCTTGATCAATCTCTTGTACAACAAAATCCTGTGTTTCTGAAGAAAGAAATTTAAAACTTGGTATATATTTCTTTATTAACCAAGATATATCCTTTCCCAAACCCTCAAAATCATATTTCCCAACCATCGATAAATCTAAAATATCGGAATAGAGAGCTAAACTACTTGCTTCATTATTACTACTTATTTGAGCATTGAAGCGATTAATGATAAAAGGTTTCGCTTGACTCATCTCAAATTTCAAATCTTGAACACTTAAATTCCCATTAAGATTTTTCATATCTAGATTTTGAATATCAGCAATTAGGCTTCCAGACACAATGGCTGTTGAATCGGCAAATTTATATAGATTTAGAATATAGGGGTTAATATTTTGGAATTTAGCATCAAGATATAGAGATTTATTTTCAGAAAGGGAATAATCGGCAGAACCAATTAGATTTGCTCTTCCGTCCTTTAAATAAAACTGAGCTGTTATTTCTTTATTTTCAATTTGTCCATCAAAATAAATTGAGTCATAATTATGTCCTTTTAAATAAGTATTGGTGATATTAGCTATTAGATTACCTTTTAAATTATTGAGACTTGTTCCAGTAACTTCTGCTTTTGCACCAAACTGAGTTGTTCCTAGCAATGGGTTATTTAATAAAGTTCCTATATTAAATTCTTGTGTTAATAGATCTGCATAATATGTTGTGGATTTGCCATTAGTTATAGAACTACCAATTAAATCTAAATTTCCTATCTCTGTCTCAATTTCAGCAATTGCATTAAAGTTTGAGATTAATCCAGCGAAACTTGCATTTAATTTAATCTTTCCAAGATTAGCAATCATTGGAGGAATTGGAAGGTTATTTAATATATCCCCAAGTTTCATTGATTTATAATCGACATAGCTTGTTTGAAAATCTTCTGCGTATATATCGTATATGGTTTTATCGGGGTATGGTAGGCCGGTAACCCTTCCTCTTGCAATCAAATTAGTTTCATTGCCGGTATTAATTTCAAGATGCTCTATAAACAAATCGTTAACTCTACCATTAAATTTAGCAATAAGATCAGCTTTTTGTTCAGATCCTTTAACGGACTTTATCCAATAAGTTGCATCCTTCATTCCTATTTTACTCCCTTTTTTTATCTCTCCCTCAAAATAAACTGAATCAATAAAATTCCCATAAGCTTTCCAAGAATTTGTTTGTGTTTGGACATCAAAAAATAAATTAGAATTTGGAGTTATAAGATTGGTATTTTTAAGTATCATTCCTTTAGAAGAAAATACAATATCTCCAATTAATGATTGAACTTCAAAACCACTTAATTCTTTTGCCTTAAATTGATTAACCTTAATGTTTATTGAATCATTTATAAGTAACATATTCTGAAAGTCAGCATCTACTTCCCTAAATCTCATATTATTTATTGCAACAAGATTAGGGGGATATACATCGTGGTTATCTCTTAATTTTAGTGAGATATTTGCATCTTTTATTTTAACCCTATAAATATCAAGCACAAATGGTTTCTTATCTTTTAAGGGTTTGGACTTATCGGATTGAAAATAATCGAGAATAAATTGGAAATTTAAACCATCTTTTCCTGTTTCTATGTTAATTATTGATGTTTCAATACTAACTCTACTTAGTTTAATATGATGAGTTGAGGGAATAGAATAAATCTTTACGGAAATGTTATCGGCATATAAGATAGTATCACCCTTCTGGCTCTCTAAATAAACATCTTTTATTTTAATTCCTTCAAAAACATTTACACTTAGGGCTCCAATCCTTAGCTCTGTCTTCCATTCTTTTGAGAAAAAATCAGATATTTTAGCAGCTAAAATGGATTGTACGATTGAAGTATTTAGCAATGCCATAAAAAGATAGACAATCAAAAAAATGGTTAGTAAGCAATAGCCTACAACCTTAGAGGTTTTCTTGAAATAATTCTTTTTCTCTTTTTGTTTCTCTAAATTCATTACTTTTGCAAATATATTACTTTATTTGCATTATAAAGTTACACGTGTATAATATTTGTAATTTATTTTTTTGATTTACTAAAAAACAACAGAATCGAATGGCATATATATTAGCAATTGAATCTTCTTGTGACGACACATCGGCTGCGGTAATTAATGATTTTAAGATATATTCAAACGTCATAGCTTCTCAAAAAGTTCATCAAGAATTTGGAGGAGTTGTTCCTGAATGGGCATCAAGAGCTCATCAAAAAAACATAATCCCAGTTGTTGATACTGCAATAAAAGAGGCTGGAATAACCAAGAAAGACCTTTCTGCAATTGCCTTTACTCGTGGTCCTGGACTACTTGGATCTCTTTTGGTTGGAGTTAGTTTTGCTAAAAGTTTCGCAACCGCACTCAATATTCCTCTTATTGATGTTAACCATTTAGAAGCTCATGTATTAGCTCATTTTATTAAAGATTCTCCAGAAACAAAAACGCCCTGCTTCCCTTTTCTTTGCCTACTTGTGAGTGGGGGAAACACTCAAATAATTTATCTTAAATCGCCTTACGATATGGAAATTATTGGCAAAACAATTGATGATGCAGCAGGAGAAACCTTCGACAAGGTTGCTAAAATACTTTCCCTTCCCTACCCTGGTGGTCCACATATAGATAGACTTGCAAAAGAAGGGGATATAAACGCTCTCAAATTTGCAGAATCAAATATGCCTAACTACGATTATAGCTTCTCGGGAGTTAAAACGAGCATTCTCTATACCCTTAGAGATAAATTAAAAGAAAACCCTAATTTCTTGGAAGAAAATCTTAGTGACATCTGTGCTTCAGCTCAGCACCGTGTTGTTACTATGCTACTTAAAAAATTGGAAAACGCAGGGAAAGACTTAAAAATTAAAGATATCGCAATAGCAGGTGGAGTTTCTGCAAATTCTTATTTAAGAGATAAATTAATAGAGCTAGGTAAGAAGAATAATTGGAATGTATTCATACCACCTTTCCAATACACCACAGATAATGCTGCAATGGTTGCAGCAGCAGGCTATTTCAAATACCTTAAGAATGACTTTACAACATTAGATATAAGCGCTTACACGCGTTAAATAAAGAATAAGATGAGAGTATTTATTATAGGTTTTATGTATTCTGGGAAAAGCACTGTTGGGAAAAAACTTGCCAATACTATGAACTTAAAACATATCGATACAGACATTGTTTTTGAAACCAAATATAATATTACCATAGCTAATTTCTTTGAAAAATATGGCGAAAACCTATTTCGTGAACTTGAACATAAAATCCTTGTAGAAATAATTGAACAAGACAATATCATAATCTCTACAGGTGGAGGCCTGCCATGTTTTCTTAATAATATTGAAATAATAAAAGAAAATGGCATATCAATTTATCTAAATATGTCACCAATTTCCATTATTCACCGAATCAACAATTCCAAAAAGAAACGCCCATTACTACAAAATAAATCACCAGAAGAATTAGAAAACTACATCAAAACAGTCCTAAAGGAGAGAGAATTGTATTATAATCAAGCTAATTTAAAAATAAAAGGAGAAGATCCAAACATCAAAGAAATACATACAGAGCTTATATCTTACGCAGTTAAAAAAAATCTTTCATAATATTTATTTTCATTTTTATACCTTATAATTTGGAATTTTAAATAATTCCCATAACTTTGCCTTGTAAATCTTAATATCAAGTCATTATGAAAAAGAGCTTATTATTATTTTTCATAGCAATTATTTCACTAAATATTGCTAAAACACAGACAATTTATTCTTCAGATTTTGAAGTATGGCAAAACAACTCTCCAATTGGATGGGACGGCATAAATACTTCGATTGAAGGAACGAGCATTAACCAATCAACAGAAGCTTATTTAGGCTCCTATTCTCTCCAAATCAAAAATCAATACCAAACAAGTTTATACTATATATCCTCTTCCTGCTTTAATATTGCAAAGAATAAAACTTACGAACTAAGCTTATGGACAAAAGGAAAAGCAGGCTTATCGATTGATATATTTGTTAACCAATCAAAGAAAATGACCATTTTCCCAATAACAGCATTAAACAATGGTGAATGGACTGAATATAAATGCGGATTTTCAACCTTTATGCTTAATGATAGCGCCTGCGTAGAATTAAGTTTAGGTTTCTCAAACGTATTATCATCAACTGGAATTTATATTGACAATATTAATATTAAAGAAGTTCAAACCTACCAAACTTTAGATATTAATAATATTGCAGCAACAATATTCTCTAATGGTTCATTATTCAATTCCATAATAAACCAAAACTCATTTTTTTCTGATATAGAAGGCTCAGCCCCCCTATTTCTTGTCCCAAATCAAGAATTATCCCATAGCTCAACAATCTTCCAAGGCAATATTTGGATAGCAGGAAAAGACGAAACAAATAATCTTCATCTTGCAGCAGAAACATTCTATGAAAAAGAGTTTTCATGGGGTCCAATAGCTAACAATTATAATGATGAAACGTATAAGGAAAGATATGATAAAGTATTCAAAATATCTAAGTCTGAAATTCAAAACCATATCAATAATTATTACACAACAAATTATGTTATCCCTTCAAATATTATGGATTGGCCTGCTCATGGAAATTTAACAAATGGAGAAGCAGATAAAATTGCACCATATTGTGATGTTAATGAGAATGGATATTATGACCCAGAAAATGGAGACTATCCAGCAATTAGAGGTGACCAAGCCCTATTCTTTGTTTTTAATGATGACAAAAATGATGATTCTACAAGACATGGTGAAAAACTTGGAATAGAAGTAAGAGCTATGGCTTATGCTTATGAAAATCCTCAAAATGAAGCATTATTTAACAATATATTTATTAGCTACGAAATAATAAATCTGTCTCCAAACACATATACTGACACTTATTTTGGGTCCTTTTGTGATTTAGAAATTGGATATGGAATGAATGATTATGTTGGTTACGACTCTACTCTAAACCTAATGTATGGATATAATGGAGCTGAATTAGATGGGCAAATATTAAGTGGATTTAGTGGAGTACCACCTGTTCAAGGCTCAATGTTATTAAGTCAAACTGCTAACAAATCTGTTTTCTTTCAAAACTCAAATGATCTAGAAATTGGGCATCCTGAAACTGGAAACGATTTTTATAATTATTTACAAGGGAAAACAAGAACAGGAGTGCCAATAAGCTACGGAGGAAATGGAATAAATACATCTAATCCTCCAACAGACTATATGTTTACAGGATATCCAGAACAAGGAATAGGATGGAATGAAATAACACTTAATAATATGCCAGGAGATAGAAGGGGAATAATTTCATATGGTCCATTCACATTAATACCTAACGAAAAAATTTGTTTCGATATCGCCTTTCCATTTGCAAAAGACAATAATGCAATTACTCCAGAAGGCTCACTTCCACTACTTCGACAAAGAGCAACAACTATACAAACGTTTTATAATACTCAGAACATAGAATGTGGATTTAATGACGTATCAATAAAAGATATTTTAACAAACAAAACATACAATATTACGTTATATCCAAACCCAAGCACAGGAACTTTCGCTCTACAAAGCACAGAACTAATCCCAAAATCCAAAATTGAGATATTCTCGATATTAGGTAAAAAACTATACGAAAAAGAAATAACCAGTAGGAATCAAAGCTTTAACCTTAATCTCAACTCAGGAATATATCTCTACACAATTAAAGCAAAAGACAAAGTAATAAAATATGACAAAATAATTATCAATAAATAAAGATAGTTATTGTTCTTAATTTCAAAATATTTGGGTCAATGAGAAACCATTAAAGTAAAAGGAGCTTAACCGTAAGATTATGCTCCTTTTATATTTGAAAATTAGTCTAGTCTATAGAGATTACAGATTAAACTCTTTCTTTATTTTATCAACATAGTCAAGTTTTTCCCAGGTGTAGAATTCAACTTGTTTGTTTGTTTCTATTCCATTTTCAAATACTTTAACTGTTTCTTTATATGGAGTTCTTCCGAAATGTCCGTATTTTGCAGTTGGCAAGAAAATAGGATTTTTTAATCCAAAGAGTTGAATTATTGAATATGGACGAAGATCAAAGATTTTATTAATTTTCTCTGCAATCATTCCATCTGTCATAATCTCACCGCTCTCATCTTTAACTTTTGCAGTACCATTAGTATTTACATATAGTCCAACAGGTTTTGCTACTCCAATTGCGTATGCAACTTGAACAAGAACTTCAGTGCATAAGCCAGATGCAACCATATTTTTTGCAATATGACGTACTGCATAAGCTGCACTTCTGTCAACTTTAGATGAGTCTTTTCCTGAAAATGCACCTCCACCATGAGCTCCTCGTCCTCCATATGTGTCAACAATGATTTTTCTTCCTGTTAGGCCCGTGTCACCATGAGGTCCTCCAATTACAAATTTACCTGTTGGGTTAACGTGTAAAATAAAATCATTTTTGAAAAGGTCTTTTACATCTTGTCGTTGTTGGATTGCAACAACTCTTGGTATAAGTATTTCTTTTACGTCTTTATGAATTTGAGCTAACATCTTTTTTTCTTCATCAAAATCATCGTGTTGGGTTGAAACAACAATAGTATTGATTGAGATTGGTTTGTTATTGCTATCATATTCAATTGTAACTTGAGATTTACTATCTGGACGAAGATACTGCATTTGCTTTCCTTCTCTTCTGATTTTTGCTAACTCAGACATCAATTGATGAGAAAGAATTAGAGATAAAGGCATATAGTCTTCAGTTTCGCTACAAGCATAA
>JALNVJ010000029.1 GCA_023227645.1 Bacteroidales bacterium
AAATCATTTCTTTGTTCAGACTTTGTGATGAGAGATATATACTATGGAGATACCCTGATTGTTGATGAAGAAGGGAATAATATTGGTGGCAGAAGACTTAAACCTAAGGAAGATTTGGATTGGAAGAGCTTTAAATGGGGAATGTTGGTTTGCCATCAAGCAATTTTAGTAAAAAGAGAGATAGCACCACGATACGATTTAAATTATAAGATAGCAGCCGACTACGAATGGGTATTAGAATCGTTTAAGAGAGCAAGGTATTCTATGAAAACCAAACATAAGGTTTCCTGTTTCTTAAGGGGTGGATTATCTCAAAAAAATATTATTAGAGCTAATATTGAACGTTTTAAAATAATGAAGAAATATTATGGCTTCTTCCCTAGCCTATGGTATAATTTCTTAATGATATTTCGTTTTGCCTATACAGTAATTAAACTAGGGAGAATTTAATAAAAACCCACTAAATAATTATCAATATATACTGATATTATTTTTCATTCTTCCTTATTTGAGGAGCAAAAAGATAAACCCTAGCTTCAATACGAGCTAAGAAAGCATCTCCATGTTCTAAGGTCGGACTCTTAATATATCCACCAATAGCAGATAATTGAACCTGATTCAGAACCCTCTTACCAACTGAAAAATCTATTTCAGACAAACCATTAGTTTGAAATTCCGAAGTATATTGTAATTTGAAATGAAGACTATGCCTTGGAATACTATACCTGAGAGATGCTTGATAGAGAGGTAAGTCTTGAGCCTCGAGACGTATTACATCACCAAGGAAAAGATTACTAAAAGAATTCCTTATCATAGCACCATTATCCAATTCAGTACTACCAATAACCCTTGCTTGAAAATCGAATCGATGAGCATTATCAGTAATAAACATCTTCCTAAGTCCTATTGAATAAAGAATTGCATTATTGTTTATAGCATTTTGATATAATACCTCTGGATTTAATTCTATTTCAAACGGAAGAGTTAAAGTTGCATAAAGACCAGACATAAATACATTTGTATCTATCCTTGAACCAAACTCATCATATAGAGCAATCCCAATTTTATTTAACCCTTTATCAATACCTTTATTTTTATATGAAAGAGTTAGAGCAGTGAAATTAGTTTGACCAAGTCCATTACCCATCAATCCTCTATCGCGATGAAGAATATCGTAAACAAAACCTATATTACAGAATAAACCATTGCGAGAGAAATACTTAGTAACTGAACCTCCAGCAATCTGAAGTGATAATTTCTTATAATTATAAGTAAAATTAAGACCTGCAGCTCTATCATTAACCAAATAATGATCATCTAAAGTAATTGTTTGGATACCCAAACGAAGGCTTGTTGATTTATTTAGGAATTGATAATATGCTTCACGAAATCCAGGGTGACCATTTTTATATGTTAGATCTAAACCATTATCGTGCCTTGTCCAAGTTTTTATTCCACCTTCAATAAAAATGCCATGTTGCTTATTAGTATATTCTAAAGCCGCATATCCCGCGAAGAAACCAAAATAATTATCGTCAATAATCCCTCCCGAACCAGTTAATTCAATACCTCCTTTAATTGGAAGATATGGTATTGGTTTTGTATAACTTGCTAATTTACTTGGACAATTCCATTGAGCATTAGAAACAAGAGGTAGGAACACTAAAAGAAATATATAAATTGATTTTCTCATAAAAGAAATAATTAGTTGTGTTTAAACTTTAACATACCAAATCCACCTTCATTAGTGCAAGTTCTAGTAAGAATTAGTTTACCATCTTTAGCATAGTCGGGTTTAATTTTCACAACCATATCCATATAGTAGCCATTAGTTTGATCCGATTTTATCCACTCACCTTGCTTAACTATTTCCAAACCATCAAGTTTTAGTTTTGTTTCATTCATCCCAATTTGACAAGGCTGATGAATAAAATCAACAAGAATTTTTATCTGGATCTCCTCACCAACCTTATAAACCCTATTTTTATCGAATTTTTCCTGACCATTAATCCAAAAACTAACATTGCAAGAAAACCCAGCAAGAGCAATTAGCATAAATAGAGCTAATGATATTATTCCTTTTTTCATAAAATTAAATGTTTATCGTTGTAAAATTACTTTCGTGGTTAGCTTACTAATATTGTTTTCAACAACAATAAAATAAACTCCATTCTTAAGCCTTATATTAGGTGTCCAAATCACTTGACTTTTTAAAATTGTATTAGGCTTATCAATTCTATCAACAATCTTGCCATGAACATCAATCACATAAATATTACTTACATTTGGAACAATATTTACTAATGCTGATTTATTAATAGGATTAGGATATACACTTAAGCTTCCATTATCTTTTGAAAAATCATCTAATGAAAGAACGTTGGGAGTCCACACAATACTAATATCTTGAAAATAAGAAGTATTTGCAGGCGATAAAGTTATAACCTGATCAGATTTATTAAAAACAAAAGAAACAAAAGGTCCTGTACCATTGCTCTCAGTATATTCAATACAAACCTTATAATCACCATCAAGAACAACATTCCCACTAATATCAGTTCCATCCCAAGTTGCAGTCCTAGTGCTATGAGAAGGATAAGTGGCACCGGTTTGAGCATCAACAACGTTATATGTACTATTAGTTGCTGCTTTAAATTTCGTTAGATATTTTCTATAAGTAGTATTTTGAGAACGCAGCAAACGAGTTTTGACAAAACTATTAGTTGAAGCATCCTCAACCCAAATTGCTAAAATATTCTTAGGATTATACTGACCATTATTAGTAACTGTTTTAACCGATATTGATAACGTACCCTGAGTTTGAGCCAAAGTAGGTAGGGTAAAACCTATACAGATTAAAGAAAAGGCTATAGTTCTAAATAAATTCATTCCAAATAATAATTTAATTTTCGATATTAATAATTATGCAAATATATAAATAAAAAAAAGTTTCTCGCCATTTATTGATAAAAAAATGTAATTTTGCTCCAAATATTGAAAAGAATATGAAAAAGATAGTAATCCTAATTTCCATAGTTATATTAGCTTATAGTTGCGAAATAACAAGTGAATATATGGTAAATCAAGAAAAATGTACTGATTGTGGGAAATGTTATAGAGCATGTCCAAACGATATGATAGATAGGGAAATATACAAAATTGAAGGTCCCGACACATTCTTCGTTGCCAAAATACGAACCAATAGATGCGTAGGTTGTGGCAAATGCCAAGATGCTTGTGTGAAAAATAACGGAGTAGAAAACAGCGCAATTATAGAAAAATAATAGATTATTGCTCTACATTCAAAAGGATTTTGTATTTTTGACAAAGTTTTTTTGAATACAATTATATGGAAAATTATTTAGTATCAGCTCGTAAGTACCGTCCTGCAGATTTTAAAAGCATTGTTGGGCAATCACATATTACCACAACTCTACAAAATGCCATCAAATCAGACCAACTAGCACAAGCATTTCTTTTTTGTGGACCTAGAGGAGTGGGCAAAACAACCTGCGCAAGGATACTAGCCAAAACAATTAATTGCACCAATAGGACATCTGAAACAGAGGCTTGTAATCAGTGTGAGAGCTGTCTTTCATTTAATAATAATTCAGCTTTTAATATTCAAGAACTCGATGCAGCATCCAATAACTCGGTTGATGATATACGTGACTTGGTTGACCAAGTTCGGGTACCACCTCAGGGAGGAAAATACAAAGTATATATTATTGATGAGGTACATATGCTATCACCCTCAGCCTTCAATGCCTTCCTTAAAACCTTAGAGGAACCACCCTCCTATGCAAAATTTATCTTAGCAACAACAGAAAAACATAAGATAATCCCAACCATTCTTTCACGTTGTCAGATATTTGACTTCCACAGAATAAATAATGAGGATATATCAACGCATTTAAGATATATAGCAGAGAAAGAAAACGTTATAGCAGAGACAGAAGCCTTAGATATAATAGCAGAAAAATCGGATGGAGGACTACGTGACGCACTCTCAATGTTTGACCAATTGGTTTCATTTACAGGTGCAAACCTAACCTATTCCAATATAATTGAAAACTTAAATATACTTGACTACGACTATTATTTCCGTTTCGTTGACTTCCTACTCGAAACCGATATCTACAACACCCTACTCCTATTCAATCAGGTATTAGAAAAAGGATTCGAAGGTTCACATTTCATAAATGGACTATCATCGCACCTAAGAAACTTATTGGTAGGGAAAGATCCTTCCACAATAAAGCTAATGGAAGCAAGCAAGAGCATACAAGAAAGATATTTACAACAATCCACAAGATGCAGCACAACATTCCTTCTTAGAGCCTTAGACTTCGCCAACACCTGTGCAATGGATTACAGAGCATCATCCAACAGACGTCTTTGCGTTGAATTGGCACTCCTTAAGATTGCAAATATAATGAAGAAATTGCAACCCAAAACCGAGTCACCCAGGCAAGGCGTAGAAGAAAAAAAAAAGTTAACTAGCAAACAACCCGATAAAGAGGATGAGCCCCATGCCCAAGAAGAGATAATTAAAGAAACTAAGACAGAAGTGATTGAGGAAGGGAAAAAGAAGAAAATAAGTATTCCAAAGTCAAGCTCATTTTCAATAAATGTGGGAGTTGAACAAACAATTAAAATAGACGAGAAAGAAAGAGCCAAACTCAACCCTCCCACCATAGCCTTAGATTGGCAATTGTTTAAAACCAAACTAAATAACTATGCAGATGCAATAAAAGACTCAATGCCCAATCTATACTTTATCCTAACAAGTTGCAATATAGAAAACAATAACGACAACACAGTAACTATAACCTTTCTAAACTCAATGCAAGAGAAAGAATTTGAAGCCTCAAAGCACGAAATTGTTAGAATAATTAGGAAAACAACCCTCTGCGAAAGCTTCCTATTTAGAACAAAAATCCATCAAACCGAAATCAAAAACAAGCCCTATCGACCATTAGATAAATTTAATTACCTTGCCAATAAAGAACCTGCAATAAGAAAACTAATGGAAGCATTTGACTTTGATATAGATTATTAAAAACTAGAAAAGATAAAGGAAAAGATAAATATAAACAAATAAAATACTATGGGAGAGGCATTAATCTTTTTAGGGATATTGATATTTTCAGCACATCTATTCTCAATGATTTTCTCAAGAAAAAAGATACCAGATGTATTATTATTAATGATAATAGGAATAATTATTGGACCCCTATTAGGACTAATAAGCCCCACCTTTATGGGACAAGCAGGAGGAATATTCACAACAATAGTATTAGTTGTAATCCTCTTCGATGCCGGAACAGATATCAGCATCATTGACCTCAAAAACGCATGGAAACCAACCATAAGACTTTCAATCTCATCAGTAATCATCTCAACAATACTCGTAGGACTAATAGCCTACGCCATAGGATTTACCCTAATCAATAGCTTAATAGTTGGGATAATACTCTCAGGAACCTCATCGGCAGTAGTAATACCCCTAACACAACAACTCAAATTAGGAAAAGACGCCAAAACATCACTCATCTTAGAAAGTGCAATAACCGACATTATATGCTTCGTTCTGGCACTTGCCTTCCTCGAATCAGCCCAAAAAGGAGGAGGAGTTGATGTTGGGTCACTAGCCGGAGGAGTTATATCCTCATTCGTAATGGCAACCATAATAGGATTTATAAGTGCAATAGTTTGGGCAAGCCTACTACACAAAGTAAGGACAGTCAAAAACTCAATGTTCCTAACCCCAGCCTACGTATTTGTAGTATTTGGAATATCCGAATCACTAGGCTTTAGCGGAGCAATATCAGCCCTAGCAGTTGGAGTAACAATAACAAATATGGACTTTTTCAATTTCAAATTCCTCGAAAAATACCAAAAAGACAAGTATTTGAAACAAACCGACAACGAAAAAGCCTTTATAAGCGAAATAGTATTTATCTTAAAAACATTTTTCTTCGTCTATATAGGAATATCCATACCATTCAATAATATCATAGCACTAATCACAGGACTGGGAGCAACACTAGCACTATTAATAATGCGAGTATTTATTGCCAAATACTACTCCCCAAAAAGCTCCAATGCCTACGACAAAAGCATAATATCCCTAATGATACCCAAAGGACTAGCAGCAGCCGTATTAGCATCCATACCCGAACAAATGGGATTACCCCAAGGAGAACTAATAAAGAGCGTAGTATATGCCACAGTCCTATTCTCAATACTTATCTGTTCAATAGCAATATTTATCATAGGACGCTATCCGAAAGCAAATGTCCTACTAAGAATATTCTTCAAAACAACCAAAAAAACCAAAATAGAGAAAAAAATTGTGAGTTAGAGGATACACCCCCCTATATAGTCAAAAACAATCCTTAAAATCCAAATTCTAAAAAAAAAGTAGGGTTTTAAAAAAAAGACTTGATATAAATAAAAAAAGACTTAATATAAATTGAAAAAGACTTAATATAAATTTGAAAAGAAGGGGTTTAAATTTAAAAAGAAAAGACTTTTTACCAATTAATACAACACATCAGCATTTACCACTTCCCAAAACCATTTGCTTTAGGATTACTGCTATCTAATTAAAACGACACCCACTGCGTTGTGAATTGCAATCAATTATATATCTTTGCACTTTGGCAACAACCTCAACGCGTTGCTCTACTTTTGTGACGTAATAAATTTAAAAAAATATTAAACATTAAAATCATGGACATTTTAAACACTATCAATTGGCGTTACTCAACCAAAGAGTTTGACACAACAAAAAAGATCAATAAAGAAGATTTTTCCAAAATAAAAGCTTTATTGCGCATGAGTCCCTCAAGTACTAATATTCAGCCTTGGCATTTTGTAATTGCGAGTACTGAAGCCGGCAAAAAGAGAATCACCAAAGGAACACAAGGTTTTTTTCAGTTTAATGAACAAAAGGTAATGGATGCCTCACATGTAGTGGTGTTTTGCGCCCGAACAGATACAAATGAAGAATACATGAAGCACCTGATGGAAGTAGAAGACAAAGATGGACGTTACCCCAATGATGATATTAAACAAATGATATTTGGTGCTCGAAATCTGTTTGCCAATATGCACCGCTACGATTTGAAAGATTTACAGCACTGGATGGAGAAACAAGTGTATCTAAACATGGGCAATCTTTTATTGGGTGTTGCAAGCTTAGGCATCGATGCACTACCCATGGAAGGACTTGAGATGAAACAAATTGATGAAGAGTTTGGTTTGAGAGAAAAAGGATTTACAGCCGTTGGAGTTATTTCGTTGGGATACCGAAAAGAAAGCGACTTTAATATGCCTTCCAAAACACCAAAATCGAGATTACCCGAAGAAGAAATAATAACTTTACTTTAAATAAAACCATAAAAGCTATATATTTAACAAGTGTAATTTTGGATATTGTCATTATGAGTTCTGCCTGAAATACGGCACAACAGAAGCAAATGTAAATTCATCAACCGAAAACTTAGCCATCGACTACACCTATATGATCATTTTAGATTACGAAATGGAGTGAATTCATTAAAAAACCGTTGTGAATTGCTTTCAATTTTGTATTTTTGCGGTATAGCAACAATTGTTCAAAATCTGGTAAAGATGTCAGTGACGTTGTGAAAACATTTAAGAAGGAAGCGGGACTTAGGTTTCGCTTTCTTTTTTTTGTGATATTTTACCTATCTCCTTTTAGTTCTTTGTCCATATTGTTTTGGAGAACATTGCTATAAAGGAGTATATCTCGAGGCGTCCTATCATCATTAGTATCATCAATATTGTTTTTGATCCTATGTTAAGGGCGGAGTATGTTGTTTCGGGTGACATATATCCTATTACTGGTCCTATATTGGATATGCTGGCGGCCGACATTGCTATTGAGGGGATGAAATGGTTGCCAAAGAGGGTTAGGACGAATGCTCCAAAGATAAATATTATTAGATAGAGAAAGAAGAATCCAAAGACTAGGTTATTTACTTCATCTGCTAAGACTATTTTATTGTATCTTAATGGTATAATGGCTCTTGGATGGAACATCCTTTTGAAGGAGTTGTTGGCGTATTTAAATAATATAATTATTCTG
Organism: Bacteroidales bacterium; assembly: GCA_023227645.1. Classification (GTDB taxonomy): domain Bacteria; phylum Bacteroidota; class Bacteroidia; order Bacteroidales; family P3; genus UBA10566. The sequence continues at coordinate 8,120 of JALNVJ010000029.1, forward strand.
ATTAGCTTTAGTCCTGTGCTGGATGAGGCGCTTGTTCCTCCAATAAACATTAAAACGAGCAATAGAGTTGAAATAAATACTCCAAATTCTTGTGCCTCTGGCAGGTAGTATCCTGTGGTTGACACAACCGACACTATGTGTAGTATTGCAATTCTAAAGCTTTTTTCGGCATCGTAGTTGTGTTGGAAATACATAAAGGCGAACAGTATGGATGTTCCTAATATTATTATTCCGAAGTATAGTTTCGATTGTTCGTCGCGGAATAGTTTTGCCCCTTTTCCTTTAAAAAACCAATACAATAACACATAGCTTATTCCTGAGAATAGCATTATTGAGGTTATTACGTATTGAGAGTAGGCTGAGTATTCTCCTATATTGATGTTGGATGTTGAAAATCCTCCTGTTGACACTGCTCCTAAGCTATGGCAGATGGCGGTGAACACGTCCATTTCTCCTAAGGATAGTAAGATGATGGATATTATGGTTAGTCCAACGTAGATATAGACTATCTTTAGTACGGATTCTTTGATATGGGGTCTAACTTTTTCTTTGTCTATTGAAGTGAATTCGGCGTTGAAGAGGTAGTTGGATCCGTTCTTATAGTTTTTCACTAACATTATTACTATTAGGGTTAGTCCAAATCCTCCTATCCATTGGGTTAGGGCTCTCCACATTAGTATGCTTTTGGGCACTATTTCGAGGTTATCGAGTATGGTTGAGCCTGTTGTGGTTAGTCCTGAGAAGGATTCGAATAGTGCATTGATTGGGGTTTTGAAATAGGTTTGGCTTAGCAAATATGGCAGGGCTGCAATAAATGGGGATACAAACCAAACTAGTCCAACAATCATTCTTCCGTCTTTTTTGGTTAGTATTGGTGGGTAGTCTTTATTGAAATACATTAGTAAGGAACCCAATACTAATGAAAATGCTATGCTAAATGAAAATGCAAATATGGTAGATTCATTATTAATTATGGCTATTATTAATGGTATTGCAAAGCAGAAACCAATAAAATTAATTGTTAGCCCAAGTATGTATTGGAAGATCTTATAATTAAATCTATTTCTGAAAGGCATTAACTTAGTAGTTTAATAAATTTATGTGCTGATTCGGGGATAGAAAATGCTACAACTTTATCGTTGGCTTCAATTTGGGTTTCTCCAGTTGCAATAATTGCTTTTCCATTTCTCACCAATCCTCCTATATTCACTCCTTCTGGGAATTTAATATTCTTTAATTGTTTCTTGGTTATTGAGGAGTCTTTTTTGGCTACAACTTCTATTACCTCTGCTTCAATTCCCGATAGCCATTTTGATGTTGAGACTTCTTCTCCAAGGGTAAAACGAGTGATATAGCTGGCGGTTATTAGTTTCTTATTGATAATTGTGTCTATGCCTATATCTTGAGAAACATCAATATAGCTAAGGTTTTCTACAAGTGCTATTGTCTTTTTCACTCCCTGACGATGAGCATAGAGGCAGGCTATAATATTTGTTTCTGTTGATTGTGTTAGTGAAATAAAGGCATCTGCTTCGTTTATTCCTTCATCTTGAAGCAGAGAAATATCGCTACCATTACCATTTATTATCATCACATCATCAAACTCATTTGCTAAGCGATTACAACGGTCTATGTTTTGTTCAATTATCTTAACATTAATTTTATCATGCAGATTAATTGCTGCCCTTCTTCCTATTCTTCCTCCCCCAACAATTATTGCATTCTTTATGCTATGGTCTTCTTTGCCTCCAAGCAATTTAATTTTATTTATGCAATCAGGCTTTGCAATAATATATACCAAGTCATTGATCAAATACATATCATCGCCCTTAGGTATAATTGTTCTTCCTCTCCTAATTATACATACCGTTCTTATTCCTAAATCGGGAAATTCTTTTGCAACATCAACAAAGGATTTATTAACCACTAAGGCTTTTTGATCAATCCTTAGCATATAAATACATAGTAAACCATTAGAAAAATCGAAGAGTTCAATTGCAACATTTCTTGTTAATATATTGGATATCTCTTTTGCTGCAATTTTTTCTGGACACACCAATTCATCAATACCCATTCCCTTAAACATACCTTTGTTTATATCGTTTAGGTATTCCTGTGTATTAACTCGGGCTATGGTTCTTTTGGCACCCAATCGTTTGCCAAGCATACATGTTATTATATTAATACTCTCTTCATGAAGTACAGAAATTAGCAAATCAGCATTTTCAACATTAGCATCACGTAATGTTTGAAGTGATGTTGAATTGCCTGCAATTGTAAGTAGATCTGAATCGGCTTCAAGCATTTTTAGTAGTTCGGAGTTGGGGTCAACAACTGTAATATTATGTTTAACCTTAGAAAGAGAGCGAGCTAAATGAAAGCCCACTTCACCATCACCTGCAATAACAATATTCATAATGACATATTAGCATTAATAAAACAAAAAAATAGATAGTTTTTCACGGCAAAGTTAATATATTTTTTTAAATTTGCAGATTATTACGATGAGAAAACTACTTATCGCAAAGGCTTGAAAATTATTAATATTAACAAATAACAAATTACTATGTACGAAAAGTTTCAAAATTTCCTACAATCAGAAATATCAGGAATTAAAGACGCTGGTCTTTACAAGAAAGAAAGAATTATTATAACTCCTCAATCCTCAGCAATCAAAACAGCTGAAGCAGGTGAGGTTTTAAATTTCTGTGCCAACAATTACTTAGGCTTATCAGATAACCAAGAGCTGATTGATGCGGCTAAGAAAGCAATGGACGAAAGAGGGTTTGGTATGAGCTCTGTTCGTTTTATTTGCGGAACACAAGACCTACACAAAGAATTAGAACAAACTATTTCTAAATTCTTTGGCACTGAAGACACTATCCTTTATGCTGCTTGTTTTGATGCTAATGGTGGTGTTTTTGAACCATTATTGGGTGAAGAAGATGCAATTATATCAGATTCCCTAAACCATGCTTCAATTATTGATGGAGTTCGTTTATGTAAGGCAAAACGTTTCCGTTATGCTAATGCTGATATGGCTGATCTTGAAAAACAATTGATTGATGCTAAGGATTGTCGTTTTAGATTAATTGTTACTGACGGAGTTTTCTCTATGGACGGAAATGTTGCACCTCTCGACAAAATTCATGCTCTTGCTCAAAAATATGATGCAATGGTTATGGTTGATGAGTCGCATTCAGCAGGAGTTTGTGGAAGAACAGGTCGTGGAACTTCAGAACAATTTAACCTTATTGGCAAGGTAGAAATCATTACTGGTACATTAGGAAAAGCATTTGGTGGAGCAATAGGTGGGTTTACTACAGGAAAGAAAGAGATTATTGAAATGTTACGTCAACGTTCTCGTCCTTATCTTTTCTCAAATTCAATTCCTCCAATGATTGCAGCTGCTGGAATTGCAACTTTTAACTTAATTGACAAAACAAATACCCTACAAGATAAGCTACATTCTAACACTGAATATTTTGTTGAAAGAATGAAAAAAGCTGGTTTTGACATCAAACCAACACAATCTGCAATATGTGCTGTTATGCTATATGATGCAAAACTATCACAAGAAGTTGCTGCTCGCTTACAAGATGAAGGAATTTTCGTTACCGGTTTCTATTATCCAGTTGTTCCAAAAGGACAAGCAAGAATACGTGTTCAAGTTTCCGCAGGCCATGATATTGCACAACTAGATAAATGTATTGCAGCCTTTACGAGAGTTGGAAAAGAATTAGGAGTATTGAAGGAAAAATAATAAGACAAAATAATAAGAATGAAAAATATTTTAGTTTTAGGTTCAGGTGGACAAATAGGTTCAGAACTAACAATGCGACTAAGAGAAGTTTACGGACAAAATAATGTTGTTGCAACCGATATTAGGCTTCCTCTTTCAGATGAGATAATGCAATCAGGTCCTGTGGAACAATGCGATGCAACCAAGGCTAACGAAATTGCAGAAATAGTTAAGAAATATAAGATTGATACTATTTATAATTTGGTAGCAATATTATCTGCAACTGCTGAAAACAATCCACTTCTTGGTTGGAATATTGGAATGGGTGCTATTCTTAATTGTTTGGAAGTATCAAGAGAATTCAATTGTGGG
>JALNVJ010000030.1 GCA_023227645.1 Bacteroidales bacterium
GCAGAAAATTCTTATCAATTAGATCTTCATATAAATCAATTTTATTTTGAATTTCTTCTCCAAGAAAAAACTTTTTTTCTCTACCATCTTGAGAGTAAGAATTTAAAGAGAGGAATGAAAAGGCTAATGTGAAAAATAGAAATAAAGAGAATGTTTTTATTCTATTTATCCAGCTTATTCCTATTTTTTTAAAGCAATTCTCATTATAAAACATTTAATATCTGTTCTTTTATTTTTTCAAGTTCATCCTTCATCTCCACAACAAGTTTTTGCATATTTGCTTCTTGAGATTTTGAACCAAGTGTGTTTATTTCTCTTCCAATTTCTTGTGCAATAAAACCTAGTTTTTTGCCTTCTGACTTAGGGGTATTCATAGTGTTAATGAAATAATCGAGATGTTGTTCTAATCTAATTTTTTCTTCAGTTATATCTAACTTCTCAATATAATAGATTATTTCTTGTTCAAAACGGTTTTTATCTATCGACTCACAATTTAATTCGTTGAGCCTTGATAGTATTCTTTCTCTTATTTGTGATGTTCTTTCTTTTTCAAACTTATCAATCAAAAGAAGCTTCTTGCCAATAATATTTATTCTAAGAAGAAGATCTTTTTCTAAAGTGTTTCCTTCACTAGTTCTATATTCGTCAGTTTTTTTAAGTGCTTCGTTTAATAAGTTTGTTATGATATTTATTTCTTCTTCTGTCGGCTCATAGTTCCCATAATGATTAATTTCAGGAATTTGTAAAACGTATCGGAAAATATCATCCTTCGATGCGTTTACTTTTTGTGCCAATTCTTCAATTTGCTTGTAATAGCTTATAAAAAGATTAGAGTTGATATTGACATTTGGACATTCCCCAGTATATTCTACGCTTAAATAACAATCTATTTTCCCTCTTTCTAAGAAATTTGAGATCTGATTTCTTAGGATAATTTCTTTACTCCTATAAAGGCAAGGTGTTTTAAGATTAATATCTGTTTGCTTGCTGTTAAGGGTTTTAATTTCAATAGTTAAGGTCTTGTTATTGTAATTTGTTGAGGCCTTACCATAACCAGTCATAGATTTAATCATACTCTTTGTATTAGTTCAAAATTATTTTAGTTTTCATGTATTATCATAAAGATATTTCAAAATACGTGAAACTAGCTCACAAAGATACATAAAAACCCTAATTTTACGTTATGATTTATGTTTTTATTTACAATAGATAACAAATTACAAGTGAAAAATGACTAATTTTGTCGTTTAGTTGTTGCAATAAAAACGAGAACTATTAGTTATATAAGTAATTTATACACTATAACAAACATAGAATAGTATTCAACAAAAAATACAAAGAAAATGGAACTAGAAACCTCAATGATGAGCGGTACAATGATTTATTGGGTATTCTTTATCGGAATAGCTATTGTTAGTTGGCTTGTTAGTGCAAGCCTTAAAAAGAAATTTGCAGAGTATTCAAAGATACCAACAGAAAAAGGACTAACAGGTAAAGATGTTGCTGAAAAGATGCTTCACGATCAAGATATTTATGATGTTAAAGTAGAATGTGTTGAAGGACAACTAACCGATCATTATAACCCTCAAACCAAAATTGTGAACTTAAGTAAGGCTGTTTATTATGGAGCAAATGTTGCAGCTGCAGCAGTTGCAGCTCATGAATGCGGGCATGCAGTTCAGCACAGTACAGCTTATTCATGGTTAATGATGCGTTCACGACTTGTTCCTGTGGTTAGCTTTGCCTCAAAATGGGTAATGTGGTTGCTTCTTGGAGGAATGTTTATGGTAAACACTTTTCCTCAATTGCTTTTGGCAGGAATTGTATTATTTGGACTTACAACCCTCTTTAGTTTTGTAACACTTCCAGTTGAAATTAATGCATCACAAAGAGCATTAGTTTGGTTAGAAGATCATGCAGTTACTTCTGATTATTCACATCCAAAAGCAAAAGATGCATTAAGGTCTGCTGCTTATACATATATTGTTGCTGCCCTTTCATCCCTTGCAACCCTACTTTACTATGTTGCGATTTATTTGGGACGTAGAGATTAATTAAATAATAAACCTAAATGTCATTAATTGAATTTATAAAGAGTAAAGTTTTTTGGAAGAACATTGGGCTAATAAGTATAGTTTTTATTTCAATACTTATTGTTGCTTTTATTGGATTGAACTTCTACACTCGTCATGGTAAAGAATACCAAATGCCAAAAATAGAAGGATATTTTGTTGATGAGATAGATGAGATAGAGGGTTTGAAAAATGTTGAACTAATTGTAATGGATTCAATTTATACCCCAGGGGAGCATGAAGGTAAAATCATATCTCAAGATCCTAAAGAAGGTGCAATGATAAAGAAAGGCAGAAAAGTTTATGTTATAGTAACTTCCTCAAAAGGAGAAAATATTCCTATGCCAAATTGTAAAGATCAAAGTGTTCGTTCTGCTGTTAATCAATTAACAAATGTTGGATTACGGATAGGTAAATTTATTTTCAATATTGGAGATTTTAATAATGTTGTTGTTGGTCAAAGATATAAAGATAGTTCAATTCAGGGAGGAACAGATATACAAAGAGGTGAGGAAATTGATTTGGTTGTTGAAATGAATCAAGAAAGATACACAACAGATATGCCAAACATTATTGGACTTACAGAACCAGAGGCCGAAAAGAAACTTTGGGAAGCATCCTTAAATGTTGGAAACAAAGAATATGAAGGGAAGAAGGACATTACTCACTCTAGAGTTGTTTCTTTTTCTCCAAACAATAGCAGTATAACAAAAGGGACTACAATAAGTATTAAGTTTATGAATGATACTAAACCAAGCTATCATGATAGAGTAAGATCGTTTAGGATGGTTGAACCAGTTGTTATGGAAGAATCTGCGACAAATCAAATAATAGATGAATTTGAATAAAATTATAAAATATTGGTTCTTATTAATTATTCTATTTGTTCTTATACCTTTTAAGGGACAAAGTCAGTTTAAATTGACCGATGCTTCTAAACAAAACAATCAAATAATTAATAATAAATCGAAAGCTATTAATAGGATATCATTACCCTTTATTGATGACTTTTCAAATTATTTAGATATTCCAAATCCAAATTTATGGGACAATAATGGGGCTTGGGTAAATTTCGATTTCCCTTTCTTGCCTCCTACTATTGGAGTACTAACGTTTGACGCCCTAAATTCCGAAGGATATCTTTATCCTATGGCTAATACTACAGGTTTTTCTGCTGATACTGTTTCGTCTTGTTTTATTCGTTTAGACTCAACAATAGTTCCAAATAAAATACCACTAACTCCTAAGGATAGCATTTATTTTAGTTTTTATGTTCAGCCAGGAGGTGGTTATGGTCCTATTTGGGAGAATATTGGTTCTTCTCCTTCAAAAAAAGACTCTTTAATCCTTCAGTTTTATTCATTACATGACAATTCATGGAACTCAGTTTGGGAAACTCAAGGGTTAAGTATTGATAGCATTTATTCAAAAGATAGTGTTTATTGGTTATATGTAAATATTCCGATAATAGAGTCTAAATATTTCAATGATAGCTTCCGTTTTCGTTTTCTTAACTTTGCTTCTTTAGATAACAATCCTTCATATTCTTATGTGAGTAATTGCGACCAATGGCATATTGATTATGTGTATTTGAATAAGGATAGGAAGTTTGACGAGAAAGCAACAAGAGACATAGCCTTTGTTAATCCTGCATATTCATTTCTAAAAGATTGTCAAGCTATGCCTGCTATTCAGTTTTTGGCTAGTGATATGGCAGATACTCTGGGCATAACAATAGTTAACCTTGCCGACACTGCTTTAAACTCAATTTATAAATACGATGTAAGAAATTCTAATAATATTATTGTTAATTCTTATAATGGTGGATTTGAAAACATATATCCATATATCAAAACAAAGGAATTCCAAACATCTCCAAGCCATGCAGCACCTCCTATTAATTTTACTTATGAGTTTGATAATAATACTTGGACTTTCTTCGATATAACTCATACTGTTAAGCCAGGTGTTGGGCAAGACAATAACTCTTTAAATGACACAATACATTTCCGTCAAATATTCGAAAACTATTTTGCTTATGATGATGGGACTGCTGAAAATGGATTTGGAATAGAGCCAATAAAGAATTCTAATTTGGCTGTAGGCTTTGATTTAAATGTAGAAGATACTCTTATGGCAGTTGATATTTATTTTAACTCTACCTACCAAGACGCAAATCAAAAACCATTCTATATATGTGTTTGGAATAGTTTGGATGGAAAGCCACTAGATAGTATATATCATTCATACGCATATCTTACTCCGTCAACACAGGGTTTAAATCAATTTACCAGATATTATTTAGAAAGACCAGTAATACTATCACAAGGATTATCTTTTATATCCATTCAAACCAAGTATAACGACTATCTCAACGTTGGATTTGATAGAAATACAGATGCTTCCACCAAAATATTTGGCAACTGGGCAAATTCTTGGGAACAAAACACTCTCTTTAAAGGTTCACTAATGCTAAGACCATATTTTGGATACAAATCAATGATTGGGCTTCCAGTAATTGAAAAATCAGAAATCAGCCTAAGCATATACCCAAACCCAACCAATTCAATTTTAAATATTAACTTATCAGAAAATGGAAATGAGTTTCCTAATTCCAATTATGAGCTAAGAATAGCAAATATGATGGGAAAGGAAGTCTATAATTCATCCTATAAAAATCAAATAAACGTCTCCAACCTATCTAGTGGAGTATATATATTTTATCTTATTAATAAAGAAACAAATCAAACCATAAAACAAAAACTAATTATTCAAAAATGATAGAGGAAGAAAAAGACATAGAACAAGGAGAAGAGATTGAATTATTTGAAAATTATCGTATAGAAGTAGATAAAGGACAAAGTCTTTTGAGAATAGATAAGTTTTTGATGGATAGGATTGAACAAACGTCAAGAAATAAAATTCAACAAGCAGCAAATGCAGATTGCATAAAGGTTAATAATAAAATAGTAAAATCTAATTACAGAGTACATCCTGGTGATATAATACAAATATTTTTAACAACAGCACCACGTGAAATAGAAATCATCCCACAAGATATTCCTATAAATATCTTTTATGAGGATGATGATCTATTAATTGTCAACAAAGATCCTGAGATGGTTGTACATCCAGGTTATGGAAATTACACAGGAACATTATTAAATGCTCTAACTTTTCACTTGCAAAAGCAAAAAGACAAAGACGGAAATCCACTCAGACCTCTAATGGTTCACCGAATAGATAAGAATACTACCGGCTTATTATTAATAGCTAAGAATGAAATATCACAAACTTTTTTAGCAAAACAGTTCTATGACCACGACGTAGATAGGACATATACAGCTTTTGTTTGGGGAGATTTTGATAAGATGGAAGGAACTATAGAGGGAAATATTGGGCGTTCCCTTAAAGACAGGAGGGTAATGCAGGTATTTCCAGAAGGAGATTATGGCAAACATGCGATAACTCATTGGAAAGTTCTGTTCCGTTTTGGATATGTAACTATGATAGAATGTAAGCTCGAAACAGGAAGAACCCATCAAATTAGAGCCCATATGAAATATATAGGACATCCTCTTTTTAATGATGATACCTACGGAGGCGACAAGATAATCAAAGGAACCACCTTTACTAAGTACAAACAGTTTGTCCAAAATTGTTTTAAAATACTCCCACGTCAAGCTCTTCATGCAACCACACTTGGTTTTGTGCACCCTTTTTCAAGAGAACGTGTATTCTTCCAAAGCAAATTGCCAGAAGATATGGTGCTTTTAAGAGAGAAATGGGATGCATATATAAGCTATAATCGCCCACCTGAAGAGGAAGAAACTTCAAAAGATATAATAAATGAATCCAAACATGAAGTCTCTAACCTAAGATAATAACTTAGAATTCAGTATAAGTTTCAAGGTTTTATTTAAAAATCCTAGATCATTGTTTTAATTTCTTAGAACAATTATCTAGGATTTTTCTTTAACTATTCAAGGAATTTTGAGATAATTTATTGAAAATCTATTGCAAAGAAGCTGTTTTCTTTAGTAGCAAATAGCTTATCTCTTATGATAATAGGATTATTTAGATATGGAATCTCCAATATTATACGATTAGAGCTGCTAATTACTGTTAGAATACTATCACTTACTAAGATCTCATCTCCTTTATTTGCTGTTGAAGAACTAAAGAAAATATCATTATAAGAGCTGATTTCTCTGGTTGTAAAATCTCTATTTAAACTCAGAACATAGCCATAAGAGGTATAGATATTATAATTTCTTGGGTAAATATCAAGTATCTTACTGTAATTCCCTGATTTTTTAATATAAATATCGTCCTTAATAAATGAGATTATCTCCCCATATTCACTATTTTTCACCTTTCTTTCACTAAGAAAACTTCCATTATTTAATTGATATCTTCCAATACTTTCTTTGAAAACAAGGATAATCTCTCTCCCTTCGAGCTTATAATCAAGAATTCTCTCATTTTTCTTAGTCTTTTCCTTAAAGATATTATAATAAATAGGCTCTCCTGTAATGGCATTAAAAGCAGCCAAGAATGGAATACCATAATCAATAATCTCTCCATCCTTAAAAGCATACCCATTATTTATCATATATAATATACTATCTTTTTTAAATAGAGTTGAATGACTAACCTTTAGTTTTTCAAATTGCTGATTCCAGATGATTTTTCCAGTCTTATCTAACTTATATAGTTTGTCTTTTGAGGCATAAAAATAATAAGAACTATCAGCAAGTATATCAGATTGCAGGTAGTTTATCTCTTCTGGAGCTTCAATATCGATATCATATGAGCCAGTTAATATGGCAAGTGTTAGGCTAAGTGTTCCTGTTAGGATTGTTTTACCATATTTTTTATCAATAGTCTTGGCCTTAAACTCTATTGTCTTACCGTTATTGATATTGATTAAATAGAAGGCGTCGGAATAAATTGCTAATATAGAATCGTTTATAAGATGAATATTATCCCAACCATTCTCTCTATCTATATCCCTTTCCCATAATATCTTACCCGAACTTATATCAATTGCCTCCACAATATTTGAACTTGTTGGAAGATTAGTCTTATAAGCGAGTGCAATTTTCTTATTTTTCTCAATATAGTAGAGTGAATTATCTAAGGATAATGATGTTTCACCAGTCTTAGTTGAAATAAAATTTATCTTATTTTGGGTGCAATGGAGAAGGGAGTTATTGTAAAAATAGAGGTTATCTATTGAATAATCAAATGGTTTCTCCCAAAGAACAGAGTCCAAACTTAGGTCTAATGCTAAAAAATAACCATCGTTTTTAAGGGTAATACTGTCTTTTTCCATATTACGCAATTGAATTATCGCATAATTTCTTATTGAATCAATATAGAAATTCTCAACCTTTGGAATAAAACTATAGTCTTTTGTTATTATATCTTTATTATTAATCTTATTTATTCCTATAGTCTTTTCACTAATATTAACCCTTGATACCTGTCCATAAGCTACAGATATTGATAGAGAAATAAGGAGAAATAATAATAAAACAGACCTATTCACTTTTCATATTTATATAATTGCCATCCTTATCTTTGAACTCTCCAATCAAAATAAGGATAAAATCAATTATAAACCAAATTCCTAGACCTCCAAATGTAAATAATTGGAGGATTCCTGAAAGGATATGATTAGTATAAAAGCGATGAGCCCCAAAAACTCCAAAGAATCCGCAGAGAAGAATGGTAACTAACCAACGTTGATTTACATTAATATTTATATTGTTTTCAGCCCTTTTGAAATTGGATTGTCTAACTCCGCATGTAGGACATATCTCAGCTTGCTTATCAATAACTGCACCGCAGTTATGACAATATTTTTCATTTTGATATACCATATTCAATACTATTTATAAAGCAAAGTTAAACAATTAATCTTTAATATCTTTGTTTTTCTCTGGAATTAATACAGAAGCAATTATACTTGTTCCAAGAATGCCAAGGATAATAATCAAAGAGTGATGCGTTTCAAAGCCAATTTTCTCCAATAAATCAATTGTTAGCATCTTAATTCCAATAAAAGTAAGTAAAAATGCTAGGCCTATTTTTAGGAAACGGAACATATTCATAATATTACTTACCAAGAAGAATAGGGAACGTAGCCCAAGTATGGCGAAGATATTTGAGAAAAAGACCACAAAAGGGTCCTTAGTTACTGAGAATATTGCGGGAATTGAATCCACAGCAAAGACTAAATCGGTGAATTCTATAACTAATAAACATACAAAAAGAATAGTCATATATAGTTTTCCATTCTCTTTCTTAAAGAAAGTATGATCATTTACATCGTGAGATATTGGAATAAATTTAGATAATGCTTTAATTATAGGATTATCAGTTGTTTTAATATGTTCTTCTTTGTCTTTTTCAAGGAACATTTTCACGCCTGTAAAGACCAAAAACGCCCCAAATATATATAAAATCCATTCATATTTCTGTATCAAAGCAGCACTTAGGAATATAAATATAAAACGCATAATGATAGCACCCAAGACTCCCCACATTAAAACCCTCTTAAAATACTTAGGTTTAATACCAAATGAGGCAAAAATAAGAATCATTACAAATATATTATCGATAGAAAGTGAGTATTCAATTAAGTATCCTGTAATATATTCTAATGTCATTTGTGAACGATAAGAATCTAATGCTTGGTCGAAACTCAAACCTTCATAGCTGATATCCTCATGATATTTCCCAGCAATCTCAGTTAGGTCTTCAAAGTTATTAACTCCGTGTATCTTTTCTCCGTGAAATCGAATAAAAATACCAAAGATTAGAGCCAAACTAACCCAAGCTGCTGTGCTGATTGAGGCATTTTTCATTGTAACAACCTTATCTTCTTTCTCAAAAACTCCCAAATCGAGGATAAGAATACCTGAAATAATAATAGTGAAACCGATAAAAAAAAGAATCTCAAATAGTGAAGAATCCATAATAGAATTTTGTTTTTATTTATAATATGTCTGCAAAATTAAAGATAATAACTATATATACCGTAGTTTTTTAGTAATTTTGTGCAAAATAATATTATGAATGTTTCAGTTTTTATTCCTTGTTGCATAGACCAATTCTCTCCTCAAACAGGTGAGAACTTGATCTCTTTGCTAGAAAGACTTGGGCATATTGTTGAGTATAACCCTAATCAAACATGTTGTGGAAGGATAGTTTATGATAACGGAAACCTGATAGAGGCAAAGGAAATAGGGGAGAAGTTTATAAACGATTTTAGTATTCGCAACTATATTGTTGGATGTTCAACCTCATGTATTGGATATGTGAAGAACAATATGGGCAAACTATTCTATAATACTTCCAATCATAATCTTTATAAGAACATAAACGAGAAGATTATCGATATAACCGAATTTTTAGTTGATATAACCCATAGTGTAGATCTTGGAGCTTATTTCCCATTCAAGGTATCAATTCACCATAATTGCCACGCATTAAATGAATATAATTTAGAAGAAGAAACTAAAATCTTATTGCAAAACGTTAGAGGATTGGAGATAGTAAGTGCCAATACCAATAATTTCTGCTGTGGATATGGAGGAATGTTTGCCACCTTTAATGAGCCTGTTTCGATGGCACTTGCCAAATTGAAGATAGAACAAGTCCTAAGTGAAGGAGGAGAATATATAGTTAGTACCGACCAAGCATGCCTTTTGCATCTCCAAACCTATATTGATAAGCATAAAATCAACCTTAAGACCATACATATAGTTGATTTACTATCATATACGGAGGCGGATTTCAATAAAAACGATCAAGATAATATACCAGAATATAAATAAAAAAAGAGTCGGTGAATAAAGAAAAACAAATATACTCTTGGGGAGATACCCGTCCATATAACTCATATTCCAACTATTTTAAAAAAGAATTTGGCTCCAGAGTTCAAAAGCTCTCGATAGATGCTGGCTTTAGTTGCCCCAATAGAGATGGGAAATTAGGTTATGGAGGTTGCACATTCTGCGACAATAACGCCTTTAACCCCTCATATTGTGAGCCCTCCAAGCCGATAAGCCAACAAATTAATGAAGGAATAGAATTTCATCAGTGGCGATATAATAAGGTATCCAAGTATTTAGCCTATTTTCAACCCCACTCTAACACCTATTCCGATATAGAAACCCTTAAAAAACTATATACAGAAGCCTTAAAACATAAGGATATAATTGGCTTAGTTATAGGAACAAGACCCGATTGTGTGGATAAAGAAAAGCTAGATTATATCCAAGACCTATCCAAAGACCACTATATAATGTTGGAATATGGAATAGAAAGCTGCTATGATAAGACCCTCGAAAGAATAAATCGAGGTCATACATTCTCACAAACCCAGTGGGCTATTGAGCAAAGCGTGGCAAGAGGAATAAATACAGGAGGTCATATTATCTTTGGTCTACCATCCGAAACCAAGCAAGAGATGTTGGCTCAGGCGAAGATACTATCCCATTTAGGACTAAAATCCATTAAGTTCCACCAATTACAACTCTTTAAAAACACCGCAATATTAGAGGATTACGAAAAAAACCCAGTTGATTTCCACCCTTTTCCATTTCCCGAGTATAAGGAATTTATAATCGATTTCTTGGAAAACCTTAATCCCAACTTAGTAATTGAGAGATTTGCAGGAGAAGTTCCACCCCGATTTAGAGCCACTGAAGGTTGGGGAAACATAAGAAACGAAGAAGTTGTTTCAAAAATTGAACAACGAATGATTGAAAGAAACACATATCAAGGAAGGTTATTTATATGAAAAACACATTATTAGGAAAGACATTAGAGGAGTTACAAGGCATTTGTTTGGATCTTAAACTACCTAAATTTGCAGGCAAACAAATAGCAGATTGGATATATCTCAAAGGAGTTTCGGATATAAATTCAATGACAAACCTATCACTTAATGCAAGACAAACCCTATCAGAAAACTTTGAAGTAGGTTTAATTCCACCAGTAGAAGAACATCATTCCGATGATGGAACCTCAAAATACCTATATAAATACCACGATAATGTATTTGTAGAGACTGTTATGATACCCGATAAATCAAGAGTTACGCTATGTGTTTCAACACAAGTGGGTTGTAAGATGGGCTGTGAATTCTGTGCAACGGGCAAACAGGGCTTTAATAGGAACCTAAATGCAGGTGAAATAATTAATCTTGTACGTACACTTCCCGAATTTGAAGACCTAAATAATATCGTTTATATGGGAATGGGAGAGCCTTTTGACAATTATAAAGAAGTAGTTAAGAGCATAGAAATACTAACATCCGACTGGGGATTTGCCATGAGCCCACGCCGAATCACTGTTTCCACATCAGGAATAATTCCACAAATGATAGACTTTATCTACGAAACCCAATGCCATTTGGCCATTTCCATGCATAATCCTTTTCATAAAGAAAGGCAAGAAATAATGCCAATTGAGAAGAAGTACCCAATAGAAGATGTATGTGATGAGATAAGGAAACACAATTGGTATGGACAACGAAGAGTAAGTTTTGAATATATAGTTTTTAAAGGCAAAAATAATACCTACGATCACGCCAAAGAAATATCATATCTTCTAAGAGGAATAGAAACAAGAGTAAATCTAATTCGTTATCATTCAACACCTGACACCGCATTAGAGGGAGCTTCTGATGAGGAAATTCAGCGATTCCAAGAAGAACTCGAAGGCTTTGGACTTATAACCACCATCAGAGCATCAAAAGGCGAGGATATCTTAGCGGCATGTGGACTACTTTCCACCAAAAAAATTATGGAAGAAAATAGAGAATAGCCGAAAATATTAAGTCCTAAATCTTATAAATGATTTAGGACTTATTTATTTAAAAGCTAATTCCCCAATAATTATCCATACTATCTTTAGTAGAAATAATCATCATTCCCTTATCAAGGCTATGATTATACCATATATTAAAATTAGATTTATTGGAATTA
>JALNVJ010000031.1 GCA_023227645.1 Bacteroidales bacterium
AAATAGAGTAGAGGGAATAAAAAACAATTTTATATTATGAAAAGAGTTTTATTTTTATTAGGAGCTTTTGCTGCAATGTCATTAGTAGGTTGTAACGGAACAAAAGATTGCGCTTGCGATATTATAGATGTTGATGGTATTGTATGGTTGTCAAGTACTGAAGCTGTTAACGGAAGTCTTGACGTTCTTGAATTTGACGGAGAATGTACAGATGCTACTTGGGCTGATCTTTCATCATCAGCAGCAGCTTGGGGTGAAATGGCAGAATTAGGTTATACTTTAAAATGTTCAGAAAAGTAGAAATCTAAAAGCAAAACAATTTATAAAAAGGGAATATTGCTTAATTGTAGTATCCCTTTTTTTTATCAAATATTGAAATGAAAATAAATAAGCCCTTAATCGGAACAATATTTAGAATAGTTATTGGATTAGTATTTATACTGTCTGCAGTATTGAAATACCTATCCATTGAAGTAGTTGATTTATTCTTTTTCGATCATAAACTATTGCCATGGGTCATAACAACTTTTTTGTCAAGATTTCTAATAGCTTTTGAAGCAATTGTTGGATTTATGCTTGTTCTTGGACTATATCCAAAACTTACGAAGATACTAACTTTTATTACTCTAATAGGATTTACTATTTATGTTATATTAAAACCTTTTCTTTTTGATGTTACACAAGAAAATTGCTATTGCTTTGGAGATTTAATCCAATTTTCAGATACTCAAACAATCATTAAAAACATTATTTTACTAGTAATGGCTTTAAGTCTTTATTGGGCTAAGGTTTGGATGCCAAAACGTAGAAAACTTATATTAATTGGCATAATAGTTCTTGTTCTTGGTCTAACGTTTGCAATAAAACCACCAGACTATATTCAGGCTAAAATATATGGTCACAGAGCTGAAATTCGTCCTGAGATCTTTGAGTATGTGAAAGAGCTAGATAACGTTAAGGCATTAAATATTGATAAGGGAAGAAAGGTAGTTGGTTGGTATGGTACAGGATGTAAATATTGTAAAAGAGCTGCAAAGAAAATTGATATTATTATTGAAAGACATAATCTGAATAAGGAAAATTTTGTTGAAATATTTGGAGGGAAAGAAAAGTCTCTTAATGAATTTTATAAAGTATCGGGGACAGAACCTCTAAATAATACTTTTATTCCAATAATTCCGTTTTTAAATACCACGCATGGAAAAATGCCTGTTGTCTTATTATTGGAAAATGGAAAGGTGGTAAAGCTCTATAAACTAACTACAATTGACGAAGAATATATAGTTGAATTTTTAACAAATAAAAATTAATATTATGAAAAAAACATTTTTATTTTTAATGGTAATAGGTTGCGTATCTTTGGTTTCGTGCACACAAACCGATTGCACATGCGTTGCAACCCAACAAAAATCAACAACCTCTGGAGCATCTTCAACCTACCCAGTATATGATTGGGGTGGAAGTTGCAGTAGTATATCTCCTACCGATATACCAGATATTAGTAATAGTGGAATAGAATATAATTTGAACTGCTCTGAATTATAAGTAAAATTCTTATTCTCTTTCCTATACCAATTCCATAAATTCTGCGTTTTAAAATTGAGATAAATTTAAAACAATTAAGATTATGGTAAGAATTCTTTGGGTAGATGATGAGATTGATTTATTAAAACCTCATATTCTTTTTCTTGCAGCAAAAGGTTATGAAGTTATTCCTGCAACTGATGGGAATGAAGCTTTAGATATATTAGATGAGGAATTAGTAGAGATAGTCTTCCTAGATGAAAACATGCCAGGCTTATCTGGTTTGGAAACATTGAGTTTAATTAAAAATAAATTCCCAAGTCTTCCTATAATAATGATAACAAAGAGCGAGGAAGAGCAAATTATGGAGCAAGCAATTGGCTCTAAAATTTCAGATTATTTAATTAAACCAGTTAATCCAAATCAAATCCTTCTTGCTCTTAAAAAACATCTTCAGACCAAACGTTTAGTTAGTGAAACTTCAACACAAAACTACCAACAACAATTTCGTGAAATTTCTATGCGTTTGATGGGTAGAATGGATTCTAAGGAGTGGATTGAAGTATATAAGAAACTAGTGTTTTGGGAATTAGAGCTTGCTTCTTCTCAAGATGAAAGCATATATGAAATTCTTCGCCAACAAAAAGATGAAGCCAATTCTCAATTCTGTAAGTTTTATGAAAAATATTATAGGGATTGGTTGCAAGGAGAAGAGGATAGGCCTTTACTTTCACACACAGTACTAAAAGAAAAGCTATTCCCAATTCTTAAAGAAGGACTTCCAACTTTTTTGATAGTTATTGACAATTTTCGTTTTGACCAATGGAAAGCTATCCAACCTATGGTGGAGGAGTTTTTGAGAACAGATAAGGAAGATATATATTATAGTATTATTCCTACAACTACTCAATATGCAAGAAATGCAATGTTTGCGGGACTAATGCCCTCCGAAATAGAAAAGAAATATCCTAACCTTTGGACAAACGAAGACAAAGAAGGACATAAAAACCAATATGAACACGAGTTATTAATAGAAAATCTTAAACGATATGGTTTCAATCTAAAAACAACCTATCACAAAGTACTCAACGCTCAATATGGTAAAAGGATGATTGATAACTTATCAAATATGCTTCATAACGATTTAAACGTTATAGTATATAATTTTATTGATATGCTTTCTCATGCCAGAACAGAAAATGAATTAGTTAGAGAATTAGCAGAAGATGAAAAGGCATATCGTTCAGTAACTCAAACTTGGTTTGAACATTCTGCCCTTATGGATGTTTTAAAATTTCTTAGCAACAAAAAAGTTAATATTATTATCACCACAGACCACGGTTCAGTTAAGGTTGATAGACCAATTAAGGTTAAAGGGGATAAAGGAATTTCAACCAATCTTCGATATAAAGTAGGACGTCTTTTAGATTATAATCCAAAAGAAGTATTTGAGGTTAAAGACTGTAGCCAAATCTTTCTTCCTAAATTAGCTATAACCTCACCTTATATCTTTGCTCGTAGTAATGATTTTTTTGCATATCCAAATAATTATAATCAATACGTTCAATATTATATGACAACATTCCAACATGGCGGAATTTCAATGGAAGAGGTAATGATTCCTTTTATTTTAATTAAACCTAAATAAGACCAATGACTAAATATATAGCCAATAAATTAGAAGATTTACCTGAGATTGCAAAAAAAATTATTGAAGAAAACCTTGACCAAAGAATATTCTTATTAGAAGGAGAAATGGGGGCAGGAAAGACAACTTTAACTAAATCAATATGTGATTATTTTGAAGTAAAGGAAAATGTTTGTTCTCCAACCTTTGCAATAGTAAATGAATACTTATCTCCCAAAGTTGGGAAGATATTTCATTTTGATTTCTATAGAATAAACAAAGAAGAAGAGGCATTTGATATTGGAATTGAAGAATATTTATATAGTGGAGATTATTGTTTTTTGGAATGGAGCCAGAAGATTAAAAACCTAATCCCATCTCATTATGTTAAGGTAATAATTAATGAAATAAACAATAAGCATAGGGAAATAAAAATAGAGAGAATATAAACTTTTCTCTCTATTTTTTATTTAGTTGCAAATATGTTTTCTTTTAGAATTGTCTATCTAGTTTTCTCTATATCCTTTTATCAATCCTCTTTCTGATTTAGAAATAAAATCAGTAATTTCTTTTAGGGCAGGTGTTTCTGGCAAGGTCTTTAACTTTTCAAATGCTTGTGTGTAGTTAAGCCCTGATTGAAAAACAATGGTATAATATTCTTTGATTTTATTAATTGTTTCTTGGTCGAAGCCTCTTCTCGATAAACCAACAGAATTTATCCCACTATAAGATAATGGGAATTTCCCTCCCTTAATGTATGGTGGAACATCTTTGTCAACTAATGAGCCTCCCATAAGAATAACATGAGTTCCAATTCTAGTAAATTGATGGATTGCACTTAGCCCTCCAATAATTGCATAGTCTCCAATTTCAATATGACCAGCTAGAGTAGCACCATTAGCCAAAACGCAATTGTCTCCAACAACACAGTCGTGAGCAATATGGGCATAAGCCATAATAAGGTTGTTGCTACCAATTTTAGTGTAACCTAATGCGCTTGTTCCTCGATTAATTGTTACAGATTCTCTAATAATATTGTTGTCGCCGATAAAAACAGTAGTTTTCTCTCCTGCAAATTTTAAATCCTGAGGAACTGCACTTATTGATGCATTAGGGAAGATTTTATTGTTTTTACCTATTCTTGCACCAGGGAAGATAGTAACATGAGGACCAATCCAACAATCGTCTCCAATCTCTACATCCTCATAGATTACTGAAAAAGGTTCAATTTTAACATTTTGACCAATTTTGGCATCAGGGTGAATATAAGCTAGTGGTTGATTCATAATTTTGTTTTAAATTGTTATTTATTTTTTAGCAATTTGAGCCATAAGCTCTGCTTCCACAACTAATTTTGAGCCAACATAAGCTTCTCCCTTCATCTTAACAAGTCCTCTTCTAACAGGCTCGGTTAGGAATAATCGGAAAATTAATGTGTCTCCTGGAACAACTTTTTCACGGAATCTAACTCCATCAATTTTTAAGAAATATGTTGCATAGTTTTCAGGGTCATCATAATCTTTTAAAACTAAAATGCCTCCAGTTTGAGCCATAGCTTCAACAATTAAGACCCCAGGCATAACAGGCTCTGAAGGGAAATGTCCGTTGAAGAAGTCTTCATTGGCTGTAACATTTTTAACCCCTACAACATATCCTTCTCCAGCTTCAATAATTTTATCAACTAAAAGCATTGGGAATCGATGAGGTAAAATGGTTTTAATATCATTGATATTTAAAACAGGTGCTTGATTTGGGTCATAGTGAGGAGCCCCTATCATTTTCTCCATAATAACTTTCTTTATTAGTTTTGCAAATTCTGTATTGGCGTAATGACCAGGACGCTTTAATATAAAATGTCCCTTAATATTAATTCCTAATAGTTTTATATCTCCAATAAAATCTAATAGTTTATGCCTTACAGGTTCGTTATCAAAATGTTTCTCTGTATGATTAAGGATGCCTTTTTCTGCCTTAATATTCTTAGGATCTTTATTAAATACTTTTGCTAAATGTTCAATCTGCTCTTGACTCAATTCCTCTTCCACAAAAATTAATGCATTATCTAAATCACCTCCCTTAATTAAATTAAGTTTAAGCAGTTGTTCTATTTCATGCAAGAAAACAAAGGTTCTTGAATTTGCTATTTCTGTATCGAAATTATCTAGTGAATCGATTTTGAAAGACTGTTTTTCAAGAACTGAAGAGTTATAGTCGATACTTATATCAACCTTAAACCCATCATAAGGCAAAACGCTTAGTTCAATTCCTCTCTTTTCGTCATTATATGTTATAGGTTCTCTAACAGAATAATAATATCTATTCCCTTGTTGAGATTTAACCCCAACCTTATTTATTGCCTCAACCCATAATTTAGAACTTCCATCTAAAATTGGTACTTCGTCTGCATCTATTTCAATGATTGCATTATCAATTTTAAAGAAATGAAGAGAAGCCATTAAATGCTCCATTGTTGCAACCTTAACATTGCCTTTTTCAAGGGTTGTTCCTCGTGAAGTGTCGGTTACATATTTAATCAAGGCAGGAATAATAGGCTTGTTTTCTAAATCAACTCTGCAAAAATTAATACCAGTATTAGCATCAGCAGGTAATATAGATACGGTTACATCTTTTCCAAAATGTAACCCTTTACCACTCAAGGTAAGTTTAGATTTAATTGTGTTTTGTTGCTCCATAGTTAATCAATTTGCAAAGATATAATATTTTTTCAAAGTCAGCACCATAAAATAGAAAATACACTTTTTCCCAAGCAGTCTTGTTTATCGCTAAAAGAACTTATATATTTGCATTATAAAGTCGATAGGATTAGGTTCTTTATGGCTTTATCCTAAGTCTCTCTTTAGGAAGGAAAATCTCAGAATTGTTATCTACGCAGATTCTAAAAAGATAACATTTTTCTGGTTGCCAAACAATAGTTACTTCCCCATTAGTATATCCCCTTACTATATTTCTCTTGCTTTAATCTATTATTGATTTATTACATATCTTTGTAAGCGTCTGTTCTATCAATTATTATTTTCAGAAGAACAAACCCAAAGTTCTCTTATTCCGACTTGAATTATTTAATGTGCAGATCTAAAAAAAATGTGTAAGAGCAAGTCTTATTCAATTTCTAGTCTTTTTGCAAGAACAATAGCAACGAAAATTTTTAGATTTTTTTTCTGATTTACATACTTTTTATTTTGATCATTACGTTAGAATGGAAACGAGCTAAAACTTGTAAGCCCAATAGTCTCGTTAGTTCATTTGCTTTCTAAACAATTAAATCTTAAGTATTATGAGATTAGTTATTGTTCAAAGGAAAATAGTTGCAAGCTTAAGCCTATTGATAAAGTATTTTATCCTAATACTTAGAAAGAAACCTATACATTTAGAAAGAATTCCAGAAGAAATTCCAGATAACTCACCCATAAGTTCAGAAGATATAATTGGAGACTTAGGCTCAGTTTTATCCGTTATTAGTGCCTCAGTTTACAATACAAGAAAAAACATAGAAGAAAACACAATTAGAAAACTGTGGTTAATATTCCGACCCACGGTAGCATTCAGCAAAAGACCAATCAAAGTTTTGCTTCGGAGCGAAACAAAAAAAGTTAAACATTCAGGGGAAAAGAGAAAGAAACTCCAATCTCAAAATCCCTAAAAAAAGAAAGACCGTCCCAAAAAGACGGTCTTTCTTCGTTAATAACGCAAATTATTTAGTCCCTAACAGAAGAAATTTAATCCCTAACAGCACATTTTTTGTTCCTATCCCAAAAAATCCCAACAGTAACACCTCATTTTTAAACAAAAACAGCAAAAAACATCCTTAAAACAGCAATTTATCACGTCTTAATATATGAAAACAAAATATAATAATTCATAAAATACGGGGCATGAAAGTATAATAATTCTTAAAATAAAAGAAGCAATTCGTTAATAATCGATGTTATTGTTTTCCTGTCAAATTAATCCAAAAGTGATTCATAATGAAATAACCTTCCTTATTAATAAACTGATGATTTGAAGTATATTCATTTATATTATTCCCTTGTACTAGTAATGAATCATTAGGGTATTCCTTTGATAGTTTATTATTAATTAATGATATCCAATCATCTATTGACTTATTTTCAACATAGGCGATAATTCCATTATGTTTTAAATCATAACTACCATGAATTCCTAATTTATATCTTTGAATTCCTCCAGAAGGATTTTCATTCGAACTTCTTCCTGTAATATATTCTTC
Organism: Bacteroidales bacterium; assembly: GCA_023227645.1. Taxonomy (GTDB): domain Bacteria; phylum Bacteroidota; class Bacteroidia; order Bacteroidales; family P3; genus UBA10566. The sequence goes on from JALNVJ010000031.1 coordinate 7,401, forward strand.
ATCACTACTCGATTTGTATTTAGGTAATCTTTTAGCTTCAGCATAAAAAATCCGTGTATGTTTGTCGTCATTCAAATAGAAATATATATCTTCTTGGCATGTACTATCTTTTCGTTCATGTTCTTTCTGAACTCCTATCCATTCTTCACAAAATCTACTTGTTGTTCCAATTATATTGAACGAGTCAACTAATTGTTGTGTTTTTAACCCTTCTCGTTGTGTTTGCTTCAGTTTTTGCAAATTTTGATAAATACCCATTCTGATAATATTTAGAATATTTTCAAGATATTTATTGGAAGATTCTATATTATCAAATTTCATAATTTAGTACCCTTTTTTTAACATATCACTCTTGACATTTTCCACATCACGATAAGCAACAGTACGCATCCAATATTTTAATTTATTTGGTTTAATAAAACTTATCTGATTTTCTTTCCCATAATAAGTGATAATCCTATTTATTCTTAGGGAATTCTTTGACATATCATCCTGAAGAATTTTGTGAAATTCTAATTCATTTTTGGAATCAATGTGTTTCTCTATAACTTTATTTGTATTTGTATGTTCAAATGTGATCCAAACATAGTCTTCACATATTATTTTCCTTATGGTTTTAAATTCATATTCTCCAGTTTTGTAAGTAACATTCAGAATTTCACAAAATGCATCAGAAAATAGAGATAAAGTATCCATGTTAATAGAATTAAAAATTTCTCCATTTGTTTTATTCAGACTTTCTGCAATAAGTTCAGTATCTTCAATTACTATATCATCAATATGGCTCGTTGATTTAAAAGGAATTATATTTCCTTCCTTATCAACATCAATAGGTAAATTTAGAATATCTTGACGATTTATACTATATCCTCCCCCTTGTTGCACAAATGTTTTTGGAGACAAAGCCTTAATTAGGAATATATATAAACTTCTATTTTTTTTAAACGCAGAAATAAACTTCTGCATCTTTTTTATATCATTTCCTTTTATAATAAGAATTCCATTAGGCACAGCTAATTGCATATCATTATATACAATAGGTAGTTTCACATTAATATTTAAACGGACTAAAACATTTGGAGGTGTAAAGCAATTTTTTGGCACTCTAACCCAATCATCATCTGATATTTGTGTTACAGTATTATTTGAAAATATATCCGAATTAAAAAAAATTGAATCTATAACACGAAGCCCTTTTAGATTTATTACTTGTTCGCCCGACTCTCTCTTAAGCATATCATGTATTACACATTTATCTCTTGTATATCCTATGTTAGCAATAAAATTATATTGTTTAAAGTAATCAGAGATTGTAAGATAATTATCAAACCCTTTAATATACAATCCAAGTCGACCACCTCCCAATAAATTAATTTTCCAAATGATTTTGTTAGAAAAAACAAAATCGACAGGCACATAAAATTTATCATACTTATCTATTTGGAACCTAATTGAACCTTTCTCGTTTGCAGAAGAATTTCGGACAATTATATGCTCAATATCTTTTTTTGATTCTGAAGAACTATTATTAATCTTTAATGCTATTGTCGCAATTTTTGTTTTACCCCATAAATGTTCTCGCAAAGGCGTAAAATCATATATTCTCTCTATATTCCAAAAGAAGACTAAACTTTTCTTATACTCAAAAGATTTTGTTGTATATAAAAATCTTGCAGCAGGCATTATCATAAATAAAGAACCTATATAAGGCTTTAATAATTCTTCTACTGATCGATGCAAGAATATAAGAGCAGGATTGTTATCTGGAAAAGATTGTAATTTTCCATTATAGTCCGTATATTTTTCTTGAGAAAAATCAAAATCTCTTCCTAATCGGATATTTTCTCGCTGTTCTTCTGATGCAATGTTAAATGGAGGATTTCCTGCTATTACATCAAATTTCAAAGAGGTATCCTTATACCACTTAAGAAATCCTTGATTGGTTAAATTTCCCTGTTCCTCTAAGTTGTCAAAAGTTAGTTTATCCCATATTTCTTTGGGACAAATATGACTGGATAGCTCTATCTGCAAAGAAGTAGCAGTAATAGATAATGCATCTTTATTTATATCAACACCATAAATACAATCGGAAAGAATTTTCTTTATTTTTCTAATATCTTCTTCTCCCGTTATCTTCTTCTTATTATTTTTTAATAACCAAAGAGTGATTAGTCTTTTATATGCTAGTACCAAAAAAATACCAGAACCGCATGAAGGATCTAAAATTTTAAAATCATCAAAATTAATCTCTCTATTTAAAGGCAATAGTTCGTCAATAATTAATCTTGCTAAATGGGGGGGAGTATAATATGCTCCTGTGCTTTTTTGTTTTCCATCAACAGAAGTAACAAAACGTTCATACAAACGACTAATAAATTCAATAGGTAATAGGTTAAAATCGTAATATCTCCAAATGGACATTTGTCCACCTATATCCTTATCTCCATCAAGAGCATCTGCTATAATACTAAGATTTGCAGCCTGTATTTCGATTTCTTCTTGCCTTGACATTTTAAAGATTCCACCATTGAACTTTTCATTGAGGAATTTCAAAAGGCCTATTATGTCATTTCCTCTTCTAAGAACATCACAAAAGGAGTAAGATTTATTGAAAAGAGAATAGTCTTCACTTTTATTTATAATAAAGTCATCAAAAAAATCTTTTTCAAAAACACTATTTCCTACATTATCAATTTGTTCCTCGAGATACTTTATTAAAATAAACTTGACAAGTATTTTTTTTAAAAGATCTTGCTTACAGCAAATATGTTTACTTTTATTTAAAATCTCATTTTCAATATGGTCTAAGAGTTTCTGATATGGGGATACGCTAATATAATCAGATGGGGATTCTTCAAGAATTCGTCCTTCAAAAATTCGATGTTTAAGTACAGAATCTATTTTTTTTATAGATTCTGATAATCCATCTAAATAAGTTGGTTCAGATTCATTTTTTATAGGATTTCTGGTGTCAATTATTTTAAATTCATCATCATAAACAATGAGAGCTAATGCTATTTCTCCAAGAGTCCATAGTTTTTTATTTATATCAACTAAATCAATTTCATTTTTTGAAACTTCTTTACGTTGGTCATATATGTATATAAATGGGATTGGTTTATTTTCAACTAAACTATTAAAGCAATAAAAATAATCAGCATTGACAATTTGTGCTTGTATTTTGTAATATTCCAATTGCTTATCTCGATATAAAGCATCGACAAAATATAAGTTATTTTTATATTCTGCCAAATCTAAAACTTGAAATATAGGATTTGCTCTTGATTTCATACTTATATAATACAGACAAATTAATAGCAAAGATAGTTATTTTTGACTTTTAAACATTAATATAAAGATAAATTGTAGAAAATAAGTGTTTTATATGTTGTCTTTCAGCTGTATAAATATTAAGAATAAAGGCTATCTCAACTGAAACTACATTTTTTTAGGTACTTATGATGACTTAAGTTCCTAATAAAATATTATTTGTATTTGCAATTATAAATTATTGACTTATACAAACAATAATAATCGCTTAAAGGTATTTAATGACGTTTTAGAAATTAGGAAATGGAGTAAAATAAATAATTTAGTGTGATATTAAAGCATAGGATATTTGTGAAAGAATTGTACTTTATAACTTTTGAGAATGATAGATCAATTGATTTTACTTTAAAGAGATTTGACAGAGGAATTTTGTTTTAAAGATATAAGATTGGGGAGATAAAAATCCATTGATGAAGGTTTGGAATTTTATTCCTTCTTGGCAAAATAATTTTAAATCAAACAACATTTCTTTATGTGGAAAACAGTTTGAGATGATAAAGCAGTTATAATTACTTTTCAAAAGATTGAATATCCATAAAACAGTTTTTGCAGTCGAATGATAGTTTATAGGTTCTGGTGTTATCTTTTAAGAATAGTTCTTGGTCGAAGTCTGGGGTTTGTTTGTCTTTAATTAGGCATTGACCTAAGGCAAAACGGTTACAATTCTTTGAACGCATAAGAACTATATCTTTTGTTTTATTTGTCTTTTCAACTCCATAAACAATTTCTTCAACTCCATGACGAAGATAAAATTCCTTTGCCTTTTCATTAATAACATTTCCATTATAATCTAATTGTTTTGAAATATATGGATAGTCAGTTTTTTCAAACTTAGATTCTTTTCTTTTATAGCTTTCTTTTCTTAGTGCAATAAGTTTATCACAGCAAATTCTTCTTATACTATTTATAACTGATGAAGGGAAGAAATACTTTTGGGTTGTAGTATTGTGGAACTTGTTTAAATAGAAGATGCTATTGCCAAGCTTATCTATCTGGATTAATAGTTTTTCATCATAGTTCTCTGTATTCTTTGCTAATTGCTTCTCTGTTTCTATTCTTTCTTCAACTTCAAGTCCTGTTTCATCTTTTGCTTTAAGAATAAACCCATTTGGAGTTTCTGAAAGTTCAAAATCTACTCCTATTCTTCTTTTTGAGGAGTCTTGCTCAACTTGTTTGGTAAACTTTAGATCAAAATTGCGATATATTTTGGTTAGAATTCTAATATCTATATTCTTATTTGGAATAATATTTACAAGAGATTGTTCTGGAATTGGTTCAACCTTATTAACTAAGAAACCTTCTAATTCTCCGT
>JALNVJ010000032.1 GCA_023227645.1 Bacteroidales bacterium
AACATTTCAGCATAAAGATCAGAAGCTATATATGTGTTTCCACTATCATCTACTTGCCAACTGCCAAAAATAACAAACGAATATGGTTCTAAATCCTTACATTTCTTTAATAGCTCTTCTTTATTTTTTGCATCAATTCCATATTCAATTTGAATTCCTTCATTTTCATAAACTTTGAGTGTATTAATTGCGTGTTTCATAAAAAAATCTCCAGTAGGAGATTTGTCTGCCCAAACATATACTTTTTGAGTATTAGGGAACATTTTTAGCCCAGTTTTATAAACTCTTCCAATACCATAATCACTTATTATACCCGTTATGTTCTTATATTTAATATCTCTTTCGGATTCAAGTTCTGAAACAAAAACAATTGGAATTTTACTAATAATTGAATCACTATACGTTAGGAATAAGTTTGTTGCCCCATAGTCAAAAGCTATAATAACATCAATCTTTCCTTTGTTATTTTTAAAATACCTCTTTATGATTTCTATCCTCTTCTCTTCTGAGTTCTGTTTTTCGTTTAGATAAATCTCCTTAAGGCCAATGGTAAAGTCTTCTCGTTCAAATTGCTTCATCATTGCTTCCTTGCAGCTTATAGACCAAGAATTATCTTTGGTGAAAGAACTAACGTAAAGAATATTCTTTTTGTCTTGACTTCCTGAAAAACCATAGAAAGGTACTAATAAGACAAGAATTATTATGTAGAATGAGTATTTTTGTGTTATCTTTAGCATATTAAATTTGGGTTTTCATAATTTATTTATATCTAACTATTATTATAACAAGCAAATTGTTCATATTTCAATATGAGATGCGTTTACTATAAACAAATATAATAATATAAGAATGTACGAATATACAACATTATTAGTTTTTTTGCAAGTTTTTTTTGGAAATTTATTATTGTAATATAGTTTTCAACTCATTAATAGGAATTGTTATAGATCACAAAAAAAAGCTAACATAAAATTAATTAGTTAGCTTTGAAGTGATTCAGGCGGGATTCGAACCCACGACCTACTGCTTAGAAGGCAGTTGCTCTATCCAGCTGAGCTACTGAACCATCCTTGATAAAAAAAGGAATCTATTGATTCCCTTTTGTCGGGGTGGCAGGATTCGAACCTGCGACCTCCAGTTCCCAAAACTGGCGCGATAACCGGACTACGCTACACCCCGAAATGTCCTATCAATTCTTCTGCGGAGAGAGGGGGATTCGAACCCCCGGTACCAGTAATAGGTACGACAGTTTAGCAAACTGTTGGTTTCAGCCACTCACCCATCTCTCCAATCCCTTTCAGAATTGGTCGTGCAAAATTACAATTATTTTCACAACTACAAAATTTATAAGGGTTTTTTATTCATTTTAATCTGACCATATCTTATAAACATTATGTTTACACGTAGTTATAAAAGTATAATTATCCTATTTTGAACGTTTATTTTTATTTTTAATCTATCATTTATCAAAAAGAGATTGAAATAAAGAAAATTTGATCCGAAAGGTTCCAAAATATTTGTTCAAGTCTTATTTTTAATTCTTAATGAAACAAAGTTAGGAAGAAAACGTAATAAGCAATAATCGTAAATTTTTATACTTTGAATTAGTTAAGAGTTTTTATGGAAAGCAAATACCAACTATTTAATGACAACCTTGTCCTTTTCAATGATATGTTAAAAAGTATTGAGTCAGCTACTAAATGTATTCTATTAGAAACATTTCGCTTTGGTGTTGGTTCAATTGGAGAGAAATTTCGATCGGCTTTAATTATAAAAGCTCGTCAGGGTCTTAAGGTTAAATTATTGGTTGATGCTTGGGGTAGTGATTACGATAATTCTTTTTTTAACCCATTGATAGAAGCAGGAGTTGATTTAAGGGTTTATAAAAAGTTAAAGCTGGCAAGAACTTATTTTGTAAAGAATCATTGCCGCAATCATAGGAAGATTCTAATGATTGACAACAAGATTACCTATATTGGTTCATCAAATATCACTGCTTATTCCTTAAATTGGAGAGAATTAAATCTTAAGATTGAAGATGTAAATCTTACAAAACTATTTAGATATTCATTTAATGAAAGTTTCCGTTCTTACAACAAATATACACTAACAAAGAAAAGCTATAAAAGAAATCAATATCATAATTCTTGGGTTTTGGTACAAGATGTTCCAAACCCATATAGACAAACGATAAAGAAGTATTATCAGAAAATGATTGATAGGGCAACAAAAGATATATTAATTGAAAGTCCTTATTTCTTACCAGGACATATATTAAGAAAAAAACTTTGTGATGCTGCAAAAAGAGGGGTTAATGTAGTAGTCACTATGCCTTTTCATTCTGATGTTCGTTTAGTTGATATTGTTAGAAGAAAGTATTTGGGAGAGTTGCATGAAAGTGGAGTGAAAATTCGTTTATATACTTCAGGCAATCTTCATTCCAAAGGATTTATGATTGATGATGAGGTTTTCTCCATTTCTTCTTCAAATTTTGATTATCGAAGTTTTAGGTATCAATATGAGCTTGCATTAATTGGGGATGAGAAATCTATTTTGGAGAATTTAAGAATTCATTTCGATGAAACCCTAATCCACTCCAAGGAATTTGATTACGAAAGTTGGAAGAAACGTTCTGGTGTTGAGAAGTTTTTCGAATGGATTCTATTACCTATAAGATATTTACTATAACCTTTAAAAACAAACTGACATTTTGTCAATTCTTTTGTATCTTTGCATTCAAATATAACGAGTACAATGATAGACATTCAATCAATTAAGACGAGATTTGGTATCTTAGGAAATAACCCAGAGCTAAATAGAGCCTTGGAAATTTCACTTCAAGTTGCCCAAACAAATATGAGTGTTTTGGTAACAGGAGAGAGTGGTGTTGGGAAAGAAGTTTTTTCAAAGATAATTCATCAATATAGTCCAAGAAAGCATAATAAACATATTGCAGTTAACTGTGGAGCCATTCCTGAGGGAACAATAGAAAGTGAGTTGTTTGGTCATATTAAAGGGGCTTTTACAAGTGCTGATAGAGATAGAAAAGGATATTTTACAGAGGCCGATAAAGGAACAATATTTTTAGATGAGGTTGGAGAATTGCCAATGTCTATGCAAGCGAAGCTTCTAAGAGTTCTTGAAAGTGGAGAGTTTCTTCCTGTTGGTTCAAGTAAAACAATTAGAGTTGATGTTCGAATTGTTGCTGCTACAAACGTAAATCTATTAGATGCAATAAATAAAGGACGATTTAGAGAAGACCTTTATTATCGATTATGCCAAGTTTCAATCTTTGTCCCCCCTTTAAGAGAAAGAAAGGATGATATATATCTCCTTTTTAGAAGGTTTGCTGTGGAGCAATCAGAACGATATAAGATGCCAATGATTAGCCTAACTAATGAAGCAAGAAACTATCTTCTTAATTATCGCTGGAAAGGAAATATACGTCAACTTAAGAATGTAACAGAACAAATTTCAATAATTGAAAAAGAGAAACTTATAACCCTTGATACCCTAAAACAATATATACCAATAGTCTCAACCCTCCCAATGGTTGTTGATAATAGCCTTTTTGAAGATAATTTTTCTAGTCAAAAAGAAATAATTTTCACAATTCTCAATAATAAACAACAGATTAAACTCCTGAGAAAAGAGGTTGAAGAATTAAAAGACTTTGTTAAACAGGTTCTTAGTGATAGACAGCATGAGCCTCGTTTGATTCCCTCAGGTAGTCAATCAAGCAGTTTGATTTATCCTAACCAACCCAATCAAAACTCAGAGCAAGAGGAGCAGGAAGATGAGATAATTGATAATGAATATTCTGAAATTGATGAATCTCCTATTTCTTTAGTTGATATGGAAAAGAAGATGATAATATCTGCCCTGCAAAGAGCTAAAGGAAAACGTGCTTCTGCAGCAAAGGAGCTTGGAATATCTGAAAGAACCCTTTATAGGAAGATAAATGATTTTGATATAGAGCTTTAATTTTTCAATTAATTAAAATGCAAGAGTTTAAAGTCCCTTCATCCAAAAGTATTAGCAATAGGCTTTTGATAATTAAGTATCTATCTAAGAGTGATAAAATAATAAAAAATCTATCTTTAGCTGAAGATACCCTTTTAATGCAAGATATTCTTAACCAAATTGATAAGAGTTCTTATAATTATATTTTTTGTGATAATGCAGGTACAGTTACCCGGTTTATTCTTTCTCTCTTAGCTCTTAAAGAAGGAATTTGGAAAATTGATGCTAGTAATCAAATGAGGGAAAGACCAATTAAACCATTACTAGAAGTTTTGAAGAATTTAGGAGCTGAAATAATATATTTAGAAGACGAAGATACGCTTCCAATTCAAGTTGTTGGAGGGAATTTAATTGGAGGAAAAATGATTGCGATTAACTCTCAACAAAGTAGTCAGTTTATTTCCTCTTTGCTTTTAGTTTCTCCATATATCAAAGGAGGTCTAAGTATTCAAATTGATGAAGATATGGTTTCTAAACCTTATCTAAAAATGACAATTGACCTAATGAAAAAATTTGGAGCTAATATAAAAGAAAAAGGTAGCCAATTAATTATTAGGCCTTCTAAATATAATTTTGAGGAAACCGAGGTTGAGAATGATTGGTCAAGTGTTTGCTTTGCTTTTGAAAAGCTCAGCATTCTTAAAGGCGAAGCTATATTTATTAAAAATTTATATACCAATTCCTTGCAAGCTGACTCAATTGCAATAACCTATTTTTCTTATTTCGGAATAAATGCTCAATTTGAGAATAATGGATTGAGAATATCTTATAATCATGAAAACATATATAAGGGAAAGGAATTATTATTAGATATTAATGACTGTCCCGATATCTTTCCATCATTAGCTTTGGTGTCCTTGTTTTCTGAGAAGAAAGTAGTCTTTATAGGAATAATAAGCTTGGAATTTAAGGAAAGCAATAGAATTAAAGCTATGGCAGAAGGATTAAGGCAAATTGGGGCTAAGGTAAGTTTTGATAAGGATAGGTTTACTGTTGATGGATTTCAAGAAAAAGAATTGATAAATAAGCCAATCTTAATCAAAACGTATGATGATCATAGAATTGCTATGACATTTGCAATTGTAGCCATTAAATATCCTAATATTCAAATAGATAATAATGATTGTGTCAGTAAGTCTTTCCCTATGTTTTGGGAAAATCTATAAATATCCAATAATTAATCTTGTATTTTATGGCTACAAAGGCATTGTTTAAAGTTTGCTCTGTATTATTTAGCTAAAACATTGAAATGATAACCTCTTCTAGCTCTTCAGGTGTTGTTGGAGTTTCAAATCTCTTTATTGTCTTTCCATCCTTAGATACAATAAATTTTGTGAAATTCCATTTAATTTCATTTCCTTTAGCAAATTCTGGTTGGTATTTTGCGAGGATACTCATAAGTTGTTCGCCTATCTCATTATTCTTAAACCCTTCAAAAGGTGCATGTTCTTTTAAGAATTTATATAAAGGAGCAGCTTCTTTGCCATTAACATCAATTTTTTCGAACATTTGAAAGCTAACTCCATAATTTTTAGTACAGAATTCTTTTATTTCTTCGTTCTTACCTGGTTCTTGACCAAGGAATTGATTGCAGGGGAAACCAAGAATAACAAGTCCTTTTTCTGAATACCTTTTATTTAATTCCTCTAAACCCTTATAATGATTTGTAAAACCACATTTGCTTGCTGTATTGACAATCAATATGATTTTCCCCTTGTATGCAGAGAAGTCTATTGTTTCTCCGTCCAAGGATACCATCTTAGCATCATAAATTGATTTTATGTTCTCATCTACTGTATTGGATTGACCATATACAAAAGAGGATAAAGAAGCCAAAAAGACTAGAGCAAAGCAAAAAAGACTGAGTTTAATATTTTTCATATTTTTTCAATTATTTAGTTTAGAGCATTTTTTCAATTTCATTTTCCATATCCTTAGGATTAATAGATGATTCAAATCTTTTTACTGTTTTTCCATCTTTAGACACTAAGAATTTAGTGAAATTCCATTTAATTTCGTTTCCTTCAATAAATTCAGGAGAGTTTTCCTTAAGAATTGAAGTTAATTTATCCCCTACTTCCTTATGTGGAAATCCTTCAAATGGAGCTTTTGTTTTCAGATATTTATATAAGTCAGGAGCATTATCACCATTAACATCAATTTTAGAGAACATTCTAAAACTAACACCATAATTAAGTGTGCAAAATTCAGATATTTCTCCATCTACTCCAGGCTCTTGAGCAAGGAATTGATTGCAAGGGAAGCCTAAAACAACAAGGCCTCTATCAGCATATTTCTTATTTAATTCCTCTAAGCCCTCATATTGACCAGTGAAACCGCATTTACTAGCAGTGTTCACAATTAGCACAACTTTATCTTCATAATCACTTAAGTCAACCATTTGACCATTAATAGCTTTCATCCTAAAATTATGTATACTTTCCATATTCTTTTTTATTAATTGTTATTATATATTATTGTACTTATATTAACATAAAATGAGCATATTTTATTGTTATTCAGCATAAAAAAATGGATCAAAGATACAATATCATGATATGGGGATCTAAAAAATATTGGAATAATGAAAAGATTGATTCTAATAAACAGATAGAGAATTAGAATAAATATATGATTAATAAGTAGTTTTCTTTATTTTAATTTCCGTTAATTAATCAAAAATAGTATGGGTTTTTGTTAAAATCACTTGGATATCTCGTCAAAATTTAGTATTATTGCATATTGTTTATGTAATGATCAAAGGTATTTCAGCATTTTGATCTTAATTTTATTCTACTTTTTAGCTGAATATCCTATAATTGCAAGAGCATTAAACTAATTGTTATGCTTTGCTTAAATAATTTAATGCAAATTTAATTTTTATAATTCATTTGTAATATCTCTATTACTTAAGTGAAAGTATTATTTATTAATTTATAATTTTATTAACCATGAGAATTACAAGTTTTGATCCAGAAAATAAACCTAGTATTAAGGAAAAACAAGATATGATTGATTTTCTTTTTAAAAATTTAGATGAGTTTGGCGACGATAGAGATGATATTGAAAAATGTGTAGATTATGCATTAAAAGAATCTATGAGCTTTGGAGGCTTTATACTTGAGGCATTTGAGGAAGATATTATTTCTTCTGTTGTGGTAGTGAATAAAACAGGTATGAAAGGATTTATTCCAGAGAATATACTTGTATATATTGCTACTCATAGAGAGATGAGAGGCAGAGGTATAGGAAAAGCACTTATCAATAAGGCAATTGATATGGCGGATGGGTCTTTGGCATTGCATGTTGAGCCGAATAATCCTGCCAAATTCCTTTACGAAAAAATAGGTTTCACTAATAAATATCTTGAAATGAGATATATTAAAAAATAGAAAATATGACATATATGAATCTTGACAGAGAGAAGTTAAGATATAATTTTAATTATCTCAATAAACTTTTTAAAGAAAAAGATATTGAATGGTCTATTGTTTCCAAGCTTCTTTGTGGGGATAGGGATTATTTAGAAGAAGTGCTATCCTATGATATTAATCAGATATGTGATTCGAGGATTTATAACTTGAAAAGGATAAAAAAAATAAGACCTGATGTTGAAACGGTATTTATAAAACCTCCTGCTAAGCACACCATTAAGAGTGTGGTGAAATACGCTGATATTAGTATGAATACGGAAATTGAAACCATAAAGTTATTGTCCATAGAGGCTAAGGCCCAAAACAAAGTTCATAAGATAATTATTATGATTGAGCTTGGAGAATTGAGAGAGGGGATAATGAGGGATAGCATAATGGATTTTTATTCCAAAGTATTTGAGTTAGGAAATATTGAAGTAGTAGGAATAGGTGCAAATCTATCCTGCTTATATGGAATATTACCTAACCACGATAAATTGATTCAATTAATACTCTATAAGCAATTAATAGAAGCAAAATTTCAAAAAGAGATCAAATATGTATCGGGAGGATCATCAGTAACTATTCCTCTAATTTTTCAAAACTTATTACCAAAGGGAGTAAATCATTTTAGGGTAGGGGAGACTCTGTTTTTAGGAACTGATGTCTATAATGATACCAATCTAAAAGATTTGAAAACAGATATTTTCTTACTCTATTCAGAAATTATTGAGCTAATTGAAAAGCCAGTAGTTCCAATGGGGGAAATGGGTACGAATGTAGAGGGGCACTCTACTGTTTTTGATCAGAATTTAATAGGTGAAACATCTTATAGAGCAATAATAGACGTTGGTTTATTGGATGTAGATTCAGAGCATATTAAACCTATGGACAAGGATATTGCAATAGTTGGATCTAGTTCGGATATGTTTGTAATTGATCTTGGCGATAATAAAAAAGGCTATAAGGTGGGCGATGAAATAGCTTTTAGATTGAATTATATTGGCATACTTAGGGTATTGCATTCAAGGTATATTGAAAATAGGATATCCTAATATTCTTTATAAATTTAGATATCTAAGGTTTGTATTCCTGTCTTCTATATAAATATTTGATAGTATATAAATAAGGATAAAGAAATATGCACCCATACTTCTATCGAGCATAGATTCAAACAAGAAACTAAAACCTATGATTAAGTAAATTGCTATTAAGTAGTATTCTCTGCTCTTGATTATATTGATAATTGGGATTATAAAAAGAAGCAGTATTATTATTAGTCCAATAAGTCCCAAGGCTATTGTGGTTTGTATAAATTGGTTATGTGCATTGAGATAGGAATAAAATTTAACATTGTTTTTTTCATATAGATTGTTTAAGCTTTTTCTAACATCTCCTGTGCCTTGACCGAATAATGGTTTTTCTAAAATCAGATTTAAGCTACTTCCATAAATAAATTTTCTTTGACTCATACTATTTGCTCCTTGGTTAGTAGTATGAGTTTCTGTTATACTTTCAATTGCAGTATTATATCTATTACTCAGAGCGTTAAGATTAAATATTGCTATATATGATATTGAAATTATTAGGAGTATAATAATTGATTGGTATCTCCTTTTCCTAAGAAAAAACATATCATATATTATCCAAATATAAGCAATGGTCAGAACAATCAATCCACTTCTTGAATTTAACATTAGAATAAAGAAAGTTATTATAGATGCAATAGCAATCTTTATTATCCTAACCATATTACTTCTAATCTTAAACATTTCCTCAAGTGGGATAATATAAGATAGAATTAAACCAACTGATGCGAAAAGAGAGAGATAAGATGGGTGAAGAGATGCACTAAGTTTGGTATAGGTTATTTCTGAAATTAATGTGGAGGAATTTGTTATTGACCTAATTATTCCGTCGGTAAAACAATAGAATATATTTATAATTAACCCAATCACTATTGCTATAGAATACTTGAATAGGTAGTTTTTTGTTAGAAACTTATCAGGCATAAATAGGAAAAGTAAAGGTAAAATAAGAATAGGGAGCTTAACTTGTAAATCAAAAATAGCTTCACTCTTATCAGAAGAATAGAATAATCCGATTATATGAAGGGAGTAAAATATTATAGGTAAAATAAAGGCTTTGTTAAGATTCGGCTTTGGTGAATATGCTTTTAAAAGGAATGAAACGCTTAAAACTAATGCAAGAATAGTTAGTGATAAACTCTTGAAGAAAGGAGGTAGATAAATTGATAAACAAATAAATAATATGGATAAAAAAATTAATTTGTTTAATAAGCATTTAGTTTTATCTTTCATGAAAAAGAATTTATCAAATAATAATTTAAATGAATTGTTTTGCAAATGTACACATTTTGAATATTATTTGTACATTTGTAAGTTGAAAAAACATATATTCAATATATAATGAAAAAGGTTAGTTTACTTATTCCTGCATATAACGAAGAGAAAGTTCTGGTTATGCTCTATCAAAGGATAAAAGCAATTATTGATAGTATAAACCAATATGATTGGGATATATTATTTGTTAATGATGGTAGCAATGACAATACTTTAGCTGTCTTATATAGTCTAAGAGCTCAAGATGAGAGGATAAATATTTTAGACCTTTCAAGAAATTATGGTAAGGAAGTTGCAATGCTTGCTGGATTCGATTATGTTGAGGGAGATGGGGTTATTATACTTGATGCTGACCTACAAGACCCGCCTGAACTTATTCCTCAGATGTTAGAGTATTGGGCACAAGGCTATGACGATGTTTATGCAAAAAGAAGAACCAGAAAGGGTGAAACCTTTATTAAGAAGAAGACCTCACAATGGTTTTATCGTATATTGCAAAAGAGTACCAAGATACCAATACAATTAAACACCGGAGATTTTCGATTATTAGACAGGACATGTGTGGATGCTCTAAGAATGATAAGAGAGTCCAATAGATATACAAAAGGAATGTTTAGCTGGATTGGATACAATAAGAAAGAAATCCTATTCGATAGGGAAGCTAGGGCTGCTGGAGAGACAAAATGGAATTATTTCAAGTTATTTACCCTAGCAATCGAAGGTATAACTTCATTTACCACAAGACCACTAAGAATATCAACTATGTTTGGAGGTATGATTTCTTTATCCTCTTTTATCTATGCTATCTATATGTTATACGATACCTTTATGAATGGAAACGATGTTAAAGGTTATCCCTCACTCCTAGTTATTATACTTTTCTTAGGAGGTATCCAATTATTATCTTTAGGAATAATGGGTGAGTATATTGCAAGAATCTTTATTGAAACCAAGAACCGTCCAACATATTTCGCAAGAACATATAATGGAGAAAAACTAAATAATCATGATAAAAACTAAATCTCAAGATATTAAAAAGAATATATGGCAGTATATATTCTATATTATTGTAGGGATATCACTAATCACAATGATATTTGCCAGCCAAGATGCAGGTATCTCAGGAGATGAATTCTTCCATACCGAGCATGCAGAACATGTATTCAATTTTTATAAAACTGGAGGACAAGATTCTCTTGCAGTAACAGTAACACAAAGCAATAACCTACCTCTATATGGGCAGTTAATAGATAATATAGCTCACGGAATAGGACTTATATTCAATGTAGATGACTATATGGCACTCAGACACGGCCTAAACTCAATTGTAGGTTGGCTTGCTATATTATTCGTAGGCCTATTTGCTAAGAGGGTTGGAGGCTGGAAGGCAGGGGTTTTCTCAATTATCCTAATGCTGATATCGCCTCGTTTTATAGGTCATTCCTTCAATAACCTAAAAGACATTCCCTTTGCTGCGGCATCAATGATGTCGATATACTATATTGTAAAGTTCCTTGACGAGTTGCCAAAAAGGAAGTATTCAACAATGATTATGCTTGCTCTTTCAATCACTTTTGCAATTGATGTAAGAGCAGGGGGGCTTATTGTGATTGCTTATTTTGCTCTCTTTGCCATTGTATATTATATTTGGAAGTATAAGACCCTTAAAAAAGAATTTGGGAAAGTCCTATTATGGAGCTTAGGAATTGTTGTTGTTGGTTATTTCGTTGCAGTATTATTCTGGCCATATGCCTTAGTTGCTCCTATTGAAAATCCGTTTTCAACCTTAAAAGGAATGGCTAATTTCAATGTAGCTCTTCGTCAGGTATTCGAAGGACAGGCGCAGTGGTCGGATGCACTTCCTTGGTATTATACTCCGAAGTTTATACTTATAACCATACCATTGGCAGTTATAGCCGGTGCATTAGTAGGAATGGTTATGATGTTTAGAGATAAAAAGAATTGGTTCTACTATTTTGTACTACTATTTACCTTTATATTCCCAATCTTCTGGATCGTAATTAACAGATCAAATGTTTATGGTGGATGGCGTCATGCAATCTTTGCCTATCCTCCAATGGTGGCTTTGGCTGGTTTGGGTATTAATCAACTGGTCGATAGTATGAAGAATAAATATATCAAGATTGTGATTATCT
>JALNVJ010000033.1 GCA_023227645.1 Bacteroidales bacterium
GCAAGATTTTTTGCTAATGCAATATCTTCAAGTGGTAGTTTCTTATCAATGCTTTTAATAATATATACCTTTAGGCCTGATTTATTGATAACACTTTTTACAACTAAGTCTTGGGGGCGTTCTATTTCATTTTCCTCAACATATCTCTTAATATCTTGAATAAATAGTTCTCCATATTTTTGAGCCTTACTTGTTCCAACACCGATAATTTGACGCATTTCATCCATATTAATAGGATATTGAATTGTCATATCTTCCAAAGATCTATCCTCAAAAATAACATATGGTGGTAGGTTTTCCTTTGTGGCCATTTTCTTACGCAAGTCCTTAAGAATGCTAAACAATACCTTATCAACTCCTTCTCCGTCTGAACCAGAAATTATTGTTGCATCAAGATCTTCATAGTCGCTTTCAAAATCGTGGTCTTCTGGAACAAGAATTGTATAGGATTTCTTTAGGAAGCGGTAACCTTCTTGGGTAATTTTAATTATACCGTAGTTTTCTATTTCCTTTAATAATAAACCTTCAATAAGTGCCTGACGAATAACGGCTTTCCAATAAAGGAATTTTTTTTCGGAACCAACACCCCAATTGGAGATATTTTTAAATGATTTTGTATTAGCATTGCTAATACCTGAAATAATATTAGCTATATCGATAGCTTTAAGTATTTCTTTAACATCTATAACGGTTTCCAAAACTATTTCAATATCTTCAGTAGCGTCTGTCCGTGGTTTTGGATTTAAGCAATTATCACATGCTCCGCAATTATCTTGTCCGTACTCTTCTCCAAAATAATGTAGTAAATTAACTCTTCTACATACTGAGCTTTCTGCATAAGAAATGGTTTCGTCCATTAATTGAAGTGCAACTTCTCTTTCTGCAACTGGTTTGTCGTTTAAAAACTTTTCAAACTTAATAATATCTTGTTCTGAATAGAAAGCAATACATTTTCCTTCTCCGTCATCCCTCCCTGATCGTCCTGTTTCTTGGTAATAACCTTCCAAACTCTTTGGCATATCATAATGAATAACAAACCTCACATCGGGCTTATCGATTCCCATTCCAAATGCAATTGTAGCAACAATCACATCCGATTTCTCCATAATAAATCTATCTTGGTTTTCGGCTCTTGTTGAAGCGTCAAGTCCAGCATGGTAGGGCAAGGCCTTAATTCCATTTAGAACTAATGTCGCGGCTAATTCTTCAACCATCTTCCTGCTCAAGCAATAGATTATCCCCGATTTTCCTTCATTCTCTTTAATAAAACGGATTATCTCCCTATTCATATCCACATCCTTCTTTGGCTTTGTGCGAATTTCATAATAGAGATTTGGGCGGTTGAAAGAAGATATAAATACGTTAGCATCGTTTATCTCCAAGTTCTTCATAATATCTTGTTGAACTTTTGGAGTTGCAGTTGCAGTAAGAGCGATTATTGGAACATTTTGACCAATTGCATCAATAATAGGTTTCATCCTCCTATATTCAGGACGGAAATCGTGACCCCATTCAGAAATACAATGAGCTTCATCAATTGCATAAAAGGAAATATCTATCTCACGTAGGAATTCAGCATTCTCTTCTTTATTTAAACTCTCAGGTGCAACATATAATAGTTTGGTGACTCCATTTGTTAAATCGTCTTTAACTTCTTTAACTTCAAGTTTGGAAAGAGAAGAATTAAGAAAATGAGCAACTCCACGCAGAGACCCAAATCCTCGAATAGCGTCAACCTGATTCTTCATTAAGGAAATCAAAGGTGATACTATAATTGCACAACCAGGAAGAATTAATGCTGGCAATTGATAACATAAAGACTTTCCTCCGCCTGTAGGCATAATTACAAATGTATCGTTCCCTGCAAGTAAGCTTTTGATTACCTCTTCCTGTCTACCTTTAAATTTATTAAAACCAAAAATCCGCTTAAGTTCATTATTTAAGTTAACATCAGTTGTTTTTATTTGCTTATGACCCATTTTGTTTCTTTCATTTTTATATTATCAAATATATTATGTACTTTTGTCGCTACAAAAAACTAGCAGTTTTATATTTGATTATGCTAAATTACTGCTTTTTTCAATACAATACCAAAAATATATATAATTTTTTTGAAAGTGAAAACACCCCAAGAGATTAAAACCATTGCAGTACAGACAATTAAGAAAGAATCTTTAGCAATAGATAAATTAACTAATAACATTAATGATGACTTTGTTCAAGTTGTTGAGCTAATTTTCAATAATAAAGGAAGAGTTATAGTAACAGGAATAGGTAAGAGTGCAAATATAGCAACCAAGATAGTATCTACCTTTAATTCCACAGGAACTCCTGCAATATTTATGCATGCAGCTGATGCTATACATGGTGATTTAGGAATAATTCAACCCGATGACGTAATTATATGTATATCTAAAAGCGGAAATACTCCAGAAATAAAAGTACTAATCCCTCTGATAAAGAATTTAGGCAATAAACTAATAGCAATAGCTGGTGAACCCCAATCAACTTTGGCCATTCAAGCAGATTATTTTCTTAATGTATATGTCGATAGAGAGGCTTGCCCAAATAATCTTGCACCAACTTCTTCCACAACAGCGCAATTAGTAATGGGAGACGCCTTAGCTGTATGCTTGTTGGAATGTAGAGGGTTTACATCTCAGGATTTTGCGAAATACCATCCCGGAGGAGCCTTAGGAAAGAGGTTATATCTAAAAGTATCAGACTTATTCCTCAATAATGAAAAACCAGAAGTTGGACTTGAAACTCCGCTTGCTCAAACCCTTATTGAGATAAGTTCAAAAAGATTAGGATGTGCAGCGGTTATTGAAGATGAAACTATAAAAGGAGTAATTACTGATGGGGATTTGCGTCGTATGTTATCGAAAAGCCTTTCATCAGACAATCAAAAGGCAAAGGATATAATGACAATAAACCCTAAGACAATTTCAAAGGATAAATTTGCAGTTGAAGCACTAAACCTAATGAAAGAATATCATATCACTCAGCTCTTAGTTGTGGATATGGACAATAAATACGTAGGAGTAATACATCTTCACGACCTAATTAGAGAAGGAATTATCTAGATTTTAATGCCTTGATTTATAGGCGTTAAAAATTGGAGGATTTAAACGAAGAAAGAATTTTTTAAAACGAAGATTCAGTAAATTAAAACGAAGATTCAGTAAGCTGAAATAAGGATATAAAAAAAAGAGATTTCACTGAAAACAGGAAATCTCTTTTTGTAATAACTTTTATTTGGGTACACGATGGGATTCGAACCCACGACCAATGGAACCACAAACCACTACTCTAACCAACTGAGCTACGCATACCATCTAGTTATTTAGGTTTGCAAAGATAGATAGTTTTTTCATTACGAGCAAAATATTCTGTATAAATTTTAATAATTGAAGATATACCTATATCTTTGCCAATAAAATAAGTCCAGTTGATAAAGAAAATACTACATACATTTCTAACAAAGATAGTTTCTGCCATAATAGGCTTTCTTGCTATTATATTAATAAGTCAATCTATTGGAGCAGAGGGCAAGGGAGAGCAGAGCATATTCCTATTCAATATGGTAATTATAATGCTTTTTGCAACACTTGTTGGCAATTCTACACTTATTTACCTAACTCCAAGGCATAAATTTTCCGAACTCTTCTTCCCTTCAATTGTTTGGATAGTCCTATCTATAATAATATTATTTTTGGTATTAAGTTTAATCCCAAACCTCCTTATGCTCTATCCTCTGGAATTATTTATTATTGCTTTTCTTGCCTCCATCACAGAAGTAAATACTTTTGTCTTAATAGGTAAAGAAAAGGTTAGAGAGGCAAATAATCTTAAATTATTATCACAAATCATTTCAATAATATTCCTATTCTTATTATTTTTATTAGATAAGTTTAATGGCTCCTATATATATGTAATCTCATTATTAATAGGCTATTCAATAAGTTTATTGTTTGGAATATACCTATTAAGAGATGAATATAGGAAATTGCAAATACCTATATTTAAGGATTTTGTTTTTATGCTAAAGAAGTTGTTTCACTTGGGTGCAATTAAACAAGTTGGTAGTATATCTCAACAAATGAATGCTAGGCTTTCGTTCTATCTTATTGCTTTCTATTCTTCAAAAAAGGCGTTAGGGGTCTTCTCTAATGGTATAAGTATTTCTGAAGCTGTGCTAATGTTTGGAATAAGCCTTGCGCTTGTTCAGTATTCCAAGTTATCGAACACTCAAGACGAGGCCTATGCTAGGAGGATATCTTTATTGATGACTAAGGTTAATATAATTTTTACTATTCTTGCCCTTGCTTTCTTTTCAATCCTTCCTGCCCAATTCTATACTTATCTCTTTGGTCAAGAGTTTGGAGATATTAGAAAGATAATACAAATCCTCTCCTTAGGAATATTGCTACTTAGTATATCAAGTACCTTTACTCAACATTTTGCTTCCAAGGGTAATTTCACCATTGCCACCACTGCATCTTTATTTGGATTGTTAGCAACAGGGCTCTTTGGTTTTATCCTTGTGCCAGCATATGGTATATTTGGAGCCGCAATAACCACTGTGATTTCCTATGGAATTTCTTTTTCCATTGAGTATTATTATTTTAAGAAATGGACTTCAACAAAGTTTAAAGACTTCTTAATATCCAAGGAAGATATTAGAGAATTCAAATCTTTAATTAATGGTTTTATAAAATAGGAGAATAAAATTTAGATAATACCTCTAATATCTGAAATATTTTTGATATTATGCCTATCCAAGTATTCTGAAATGCCGTGAACAATTTCTTCTGTTATTGCAGGGTTAATAAAGTTTGCAGTACCAACCTCAATAGCTGTTGCTCCAACTAAGATAAATTCAATTGCGTCTGTTGCATCCATTATCCCTCCAATACCAATTATAGGTATCTTACATTGTTTAGCAACTTGCCAAACACAGCGAAGAGCTACGGGTTTTACAGCAGGACCAGATAAACCACCAGTAATAGTAGAAAGTAATGGCTTGCGTTTTTCCGCATCCACAGCCATTCCCAATAGGGTATTAATCATAGATAGCGAGTCAGCACCTTCGCCTTCAACTGCTTTAGCTATCTCAACAATGCTAGTTACATTAGGACTTAGCTTAACAATTAGAGTTTTATTATATACTTTTCTAACAGCCTTCACAACTTCTGCAGCCATCTTTGGGTCAGTTCCAAAAGCCATACCTCCTTGTTTAACATTAGGACAAGATATATTTAATTCTATTCCTGGGATATTTTCTAGTTTATTAAGTTTTTCAGCAACCTCAACATATTCTTCAATACTTGAACCAGAAACATTAACAATTTTATTGGTATTAATATCTTTGATCTTATTATATATTGTCTCGCAGAAATAATCTACTCCTTTGTTTTGTAAGCCGACGGCATTTAACATCCCTGAGTTTGTTTCTGCCATTCTTGGATAAGGATTACCCTCCCTATTTCCTCCAGTTGTAGCCTTAACAACAATTCCTCCTAATGAATCTAGGTTGATAAAGTCTTCAAAATCGTATCCGTAACCAAATGTTCCTGAGGCAGTCATCACAGGATTCCTCAATACCATATCTTTAATTCTAACCTCTAATCTCTTATCTGTATTTTTCATTTTCCTTAGCTTAAAAATCTTTTAAATCACTTGAAAGAAATATTGGTCCTGTTGTGCAGGTTCTTTCGTTTCCCTTATTTGTTTCCACCACACAACATAAACAAACCCCAAATCCACAAGCCATAGTATGCTCTAGCGATACATAGCAAGGGATGTTTTTATCCTTGGCAATCTTAGATATAGCCTTCATCATAGGAGTAGGACCACAGCAGTAGATTGCGTCGAATTCTTCTTCCAATATTTTATGGGTAGTAACCAATCCTTTGATTCCACAAGAACCATCTTCGGTTGCTATATGCAAGTTTGAAAGTGACTCATATTCTTTCTTGCTAAAGAGATGGTTGATGTCTCTACAGCCAACTAAAATATCCGATTTAATATTTTTTTCCTTTAAAACTCTTGTAAGATAGAGTAGGGGAGCTGCCCCACAACCACCTCCAACAAGTAGAACTTTCTTGCCAATAATTGTAAATCCATTACCCAGAGGGAAGATAAGGTTTAGACTATCCCCTTCCTTAATATTTGAAAGTTTATCGGTTCCTTTTCCAACAATCTGAACAAGTAGAGATATTTGATTTTTCTTATAATCCACATCGTGGATTGAAATAGGGCGACGAAGAAATACATCTTTATTTCCCTCAACCAAGATCTCCACAAATTGTCCTGCCTTAATTTCAGGAAGTGTTTCAGGATATTGTAGCTTTAATATAAATAAGTTGGAGGTAATGGTTTGGTTTTCTACTACTATAAAGTCTTTACAATATTTCATTGATTTTATTTATTATCATTTAAAAGTATAAGGTGCTATCTTATAATTAATTTGATTGCAAAATTAATGCTTTTATTAAGTTCAACAAATAATATTGTGAGAAAACAAATTATTTAATACCTTTGCAGTTCACTTTTAAATGTTTAATCTATGAAAGAGAAGCTTCTTCTTATTATAATTTTTCTTGCAAGCCTTTTTGTTTTTGCTTCATGTGAGGTAGAATTTAACCCTAATGGAGACTGGGAGGAAACAACAATAGTTTATGGAATTTTAGATCAAGATGCCGACACTAACTTCATTAGAGTTCAAAAATGCTTCTTGGGAGATGGTAATTATATTCAGTTTGCCAAAGAGAAGGACTCAATTTATTATAAGCAAGACGAGATTGAGGTAAGCATATATGGATTTTACGAATGGGAAACATCGGGTTGGGATACTACAATTGCCAAACAGAAAATATATTTTAACTATACCGAAGCTTATTCTAAGCCTGAGGGAGAGTTTTATTCAGAAATTTCACCAATATATTATAGTACAACAAAACTAAATCCAATATTTACATATTATCTTGTTGTGAAAAATAAAAAGACTGGTAATATAACAACTTCATACACTAAACTTGCAGCCGATTATAAGGTAATTGGACCTTCTGGAACTGCATTTGGCTTCAATTATAGTTCAGTTTTCTATGCCAATGTCTTAACATGCCAATGGACAAGTATGACTCCTCTTGCAAATGGAGAAATAGCCCAATCATTCCAGCCATGTATAAGATTTAATTTTATGGAAAACGGTCAGCCTTCCTATGTTAATATTAATTTTGCTGCAGTGCCAAATCCATTCTCTATTGAAGACAAGACTATAGAATATAGAATATTTGAAACAGATGTTTTCTTCCAAATCAAAACAGAGATAGAGAAAAGAGGACAGGCAACTCGTTCTTTTATGAGTGATTCTCCAGGTTTTGAGATATATGTTTATGGCTCTGGAGAGTATTTAACAGAATATATTGATAATAACGTTCAACAAGTATCGCTAACTGAAAAACCAATCTATACTAATATTGATAATGGGATAGGTGTCTTTTCTTCAAGAAGACTTCATATTAAAAAATCTTATACCGAATGGTCAGATGCCTTGGAGAATGTTATAAAAAGTTATGGAATTGGCTTCTAATTTAGATTGAAAATTAGATAATACTGAAAATTATTGTAACTTTGCACCCCCGTTTAAAATAATAATAATAAATAGATAAATAGATATTTAAAATGAAAGTAACTAAAGAAAATACTGGAGATTTAACAGCCGTTTTAACGATAAATATTAATGAAGGAGATTATGCTCCTCAATTAAATGAGCAATTAAGAACTCACCGTCGTAAAGCAAATGTGCCTGGTTTTCGTCCTGGACAAGTTCCAATGGGAATGATTAAGAAAATGTACGAAATCCCTGTTAGGGCTGAGATTATCGAAAAATCAATGACAGATGCGATGTATGAATTCTTAGATAAAGAGAAAGTACAGATCATGGGTTATCCTTTGGCTAATGACGAAAAAACTAAAATTGATTGGGAAACTCAAAAAGACTATACTTTCTATTTTGATATTGCATTACAACCAGAATTTGAACTAAACATAGACAAAATAGAAGAGACTTATTTTAATATAGTACCTTCAGATGATATGTTAGATAAGTTTATTGTAGATCTTCAAAGACGTTTTGGCCAATTCTCATCTCCTGAGAAAGTTGAATTAGAAGATTTGGTTTATGGAGAAATAACAGAACTTGACGAAGAAGGAAATGTTAAAGAAGGTGGACTAGTGTCTTCAACTTCATTAGCAGTGAATATGATTGATGATAAGGCAATTCAAAGCGAATTTATAGGTAATGTAAAAGATGCTGAAATTGTTTTTAATATTTCAAAAGCTTTCCCTAACGAAGTAGATAGAGCAGCAATGCTTAGACTAGATAAAGAAGAAGCAAACGAGTTTAACTCTAATGTAAGATTCCATATTTCATCAATTAATAGAGTAGCTCTTCACGAATTAAACGAAGAATTATTTGAAAAAGCATATAAGGCAGAAGGAATCACAACCCTTGAAGACTTCCGCAAAAGAGCATCTAAAGACCTTTCAGAAACATATAAGAGAGAATCAGACCGCTTTTTCACTAACGAAGCAACTCAAAAACTTGTAAAAGGTTGTGCTTTTGAACTTCCTGATGAGTTTATGAAACGTTGGATAGTTTCAAATAGTCAAGACAAAATATCTTTAGAGCAAGTAGAATCAGAATATGATATGTATAGAGATAGTTTGAAATGGCAATTAATTGAAACCAAACTATTAGAAAAATTCTCCCTTGAAATATCTAAGGATGAAGTTAAAACCTATTTCAAAGAAGCTCTTTTAGGTAACTATTTCCCTGTTGGAGAAGATGAAACTGAAGAAGAAACAAAGGAAAGACTTGATGCAATGGAAAACGTTGCTGAAAACATGATGAAGAATCAAGATCAAACCAAACAAGTATATGATTATCTTTTCGACCAAAAACTAACTAAGACCCTAAGAGATAATCTTAAGGTTGATGAAAAGTCATTAACAGTTGAAGAGTTCACAAAAATGGTTCAAGACCAAACAAAATAATAAAATAAATTGCATAAAGCTGGATTTGTAAATATAATTGGTAACCCTAATGTAGGGAAATCAACCTTAATGAATGCGTTGGTAGGTGAGAAACTTTCAATTATCACCTCCAAATCGCAAACAACACGTCATAGGATCATGGGACTCTTTAATGGAGATGACTTTCAGATAGTCTATTCTGACACCCCTGGAATTGTCAACCCCCATTATAAGCTCCATGAATCTATGATGCATTTTGTGAATTTAGCCTTACAAGATGCCGATTTATTCCTATTAGTTACTGAAGTGGGGGAAACCTTAAAGAATCATGATACCCTCGATAAGGTAATCAATTCTGATATCCCCGTAATCTTATTAATTAATAAGATAGACCTTTCAAACCAAGAAGAAGTTGAAGAGAAAGTAGAATACTGGCATAACGAAATACCTCGTGCTATAATTATACCTACCTCAGCCACAGAAAACTTCAACCTCGATTTAGTTTTTAATAAGATACTTGAACTCCTTCCTGAAAACCCACCTTATTTTCCAAAAGACGAGCTAACCGATAAATCAATGCGTTTCTTCGTATCAGAAATTATCCGAGAAAAGATATTGATGTACTACCAAAAAGAAATACCATATTCTTGTGAAGTAATTGTTGAATCGTTTAAGGAAGAGAATAATATCAATAAGATATCAACCTTAATTTATGTTGAGAGAGATAGCCAAAAAGGTATAATGATTGGACATAAGGGGTCAATGCTAAAGAAGGTAGGAACAGAAGCAAGAAAAGATATAGAAGAGTTTACTAACAAGAAATGCTTCTTAGAAATTCATGTCAAAGTACTAAAAGACTGGAGAAATAACGAAAACTCCCTAAGACGCTTCGGATACGATAATCAATAATTTATAAGCTAAAAGGTAAAAACAAAAAGGTAAAAGTTTCATAGAGACTCTCTCCCTTTTAGTTTTTACCTTTTACTTTTTCTCTCAATACTATGTACGATTTAATAATAATAGGAGCAGGAGCTTCTGGGATGATATCAGCAATAACTGCTCAACGTCAAGGCCAGAGGGTATTGCTTATAGAGAAGATGTCGCAGGCAGGAAGAAAGCTTCGCATCACAGGTAAGGGACGTTGCAATCTAACAAATACCCTCCCCCTCAAAGACTTTCTTAAGCATTGTGGTTCAGAACCAAGATTTCTCTACCCCTCATTCAATACCTTTTTTTCAAAAGACTTAGTAAAGTTTTTCGAAGACTTAGGCGTTAAGACGGTTGAAGAAAGAGGAGGTAGGATATTCCCAGAATCAGGCAAGGCACAAGATGTATTTCTGGCAATGATAAATGAATTGGAAGACTCCGATTGTAGGATATTAAAGAATACCGAAGTTACCAGTCTAATAATTGAAGAAGGAAGAGTTGTTGGAGTTAAGACCAAGGGTAATAAAGATCAAATCTTCAAAGCCCCTAAAATAATCTTAGCAGCAGGAGGAGAAAGCTATCCCCTAACAGGAAGCCAAGGAGATGGTATTAGTTTGGCAAAACAAGTTGGTCATAATATTATTCCAACCATACCTTGCCTTGTTGGACTAAAGCTAAAATACTATAACGCCGAAAGAATACATCCTTGCATAATAGGCTTTGGAGTAAGAAACGTTAATGCAACCCTAAGCCTTGAGTCAGGTAAGAAAATAGCAGAAGAATTTGGCGAACTAACATTCCGTGAAGAAGGAATAGAAGGACCAATAATACTCACACTTAGCCGTAAAGTAGGCAGACTATTATATAATGGAGAGAAGGTATTCCTAAATATAGACTTCAAACCAGCCATAGCAGAGAAAGAACTCGATGCAAAACTCCTTAGGGAATTAGATACAAGAGGAAAAGAAGATATAAGAACCCTCTTAAGAGCCTTCCTTCCACATGAGTTAATATATCTCTTATTAGATATGACCAGTTTCGACCCACGTAAGAAGTCAAGCTTTGTTTCCTCTCAAGAAAGAAAAGAAATACTAAACTTCTTAAAATCATGTCAATTTGAAATCATAGGCGATTTTGGCTACGAACAAGCAATAGTAACCCAAGGAGGAGTAGACCTAAAAGAAATCAATCCAAAGACCCTCGAATCCAAACTAATACCAGGCCTATTCTTCGCAGGAGAAGTAATGGACCTAGACGCCGACACAGGAGGATTCAACCTACAAATAGCATTCTCAACAGGAGTCCTTGCAGCACAAGACGCAACAAAAGAAGAACCACAAGAATAAAGATAAACCAAATAATTTATCAATAATTGTTCCCAATAATTTATTAATTATTGTTCCGACATGTAGGGGCAGGGCTTGCCTCTGCCCTTTTTTGATATATACAATAATTACATTAAGGTAATGTAAGACCGTTGCACGGTAAAAATCAACATTAAAGACTAGCAAACAGGTTGTTAAAAAGAAAAGTCAAAGAAGTATTCTTCA
>JALNVJ010000034.1 GCA_023227645.1 Bacteroidales bacterium
ATGAAGAGAAATGTAATGGTTGTGGACAATGTGTTAAAGGTTGTCATGAAGGAGCATTGCAATTAATAGATGGGAAGGCAGTAATGATTAGTGAAATGTATTGTGATGGACTAGGTGCATGTATTGGAGACTGTCCTGTTGGAGCAATTGAGCTAATAGAAAAAGAAGCAGAGCCTTATGATGAAATACAAGTTATGGAAAGAGTTGCCCCAAAAGGAGAGCATGTTATCTTAGCACATCTAAAACATATGAAAGATCATAATGAATTAGAATACCTTCGACAAGGAATAGAATATCTTCAGGATAATAATATTGATATAGATCTTTCTTCATTAGAAACTAAACAAGATGCCCTGAATGAAATCAACTCTTTTTCTAGTTGCCCTGGATTGGCTTCTCAAAGTTTTGAAAAGCCAAAGGTGGAAATCAAAGAAATGATAGGGGTTGCAGAACAAAAATCTGAACTAACGCATTGGCCAATTCAATTACATCTTCAAAACCCTACTGCATCATATTTCCAAAAAGCAAATGTACTTATTGCGGCTGATTGCACAGCTTTTTCAATTGGTGCTTTCCACTCAAGGCTACTAAAGGACAAAGTCCTTTCAATAGCTTGTCCCAAGTTAGATTCAAATAAAGAATCATACCTTGAGAAAATAACAGCAATGATTGATGTTGCCAAAATAGATACCCTTACAATTGCAATGATGGAGGTTCCTTGTTGTGGAGGCTTAATTCAAATTGCTAAACTTGCAAGAGAAAATGCAAAGAGGAATATCCCAATTAAAGCTATCATAATAGGTATTAAGGGAGAAATATTAGAAGAAAACTGGTTATAATCTTAAATGTCATGTCAAATAAAGATTTAGGTTAGTACTTTATCATATCAGACATTCATTTTATTATTACCAATAGATAGGGGGATTGATTCATTTCGGTTCCCTTATTCTTTTTAGCCCGCCCTTAAGGAGTTTAAGATTATAAGGAAGTTAAGGTCTTTTATACTCCTTAATCACTTTAAAAGAAAAAGAGACTGAATTGATATTAATCAAAACAATCTCTTTTTATTCTTGGTACGGATGGAGAGACTCGAACTCTCACGTCTTTCAACACTAGATCCTAAGTCTAGCGCGGCTACCAATTACGCCACATCCGCATTTATTGAGGTTGCAAAGGTAGATATTTTTTTCTTGCTACCAAATTTTTATTCGATTTTTTTTATCTACCTATGCAGTTTTATTTCCCCTTATTCCCTTATAGTTTAAGACTTAGTTTTTTAGCAATTAGAGGAGTTACGTCTTCGCTCTCATCAGCATACCAAAGTATTCCTGTGCTTTCAAGAATATAAGTATATTTTCCTTCTTTTGCTATCTCAGAAACAGCAGCTTTTATCTTTTCAGTTATTGCTAACATTAATTCTCCTTGTTTTTTTTGTATGTCAGCTTCTGCGCTTTGTTGGAATTCTTGGAAACGTTGGTTCACTGATTGAATTTCTTTTTGTTTACTTTCTTTTAGTAATGCAGAAAGTTGAGCTTCTTTTGCTTGGTATTCTGTAACCAAACGTTGGTATTCCTTTTGCATAGATTCAGCTTCTGATTGAAGTTCTTCCATGTACTTTTGCATTTGAACTTGTGCAGAATCTCCTTCTGGCATTTTCTTAATTAAGTCCGTTGAAGAAAAATGACCTATCTTAATAGATTTTTGGGCAAATGAATTTCCTGATAGCGATATTGCTACAACAAGAATTAATAGTTGAATTGTTCTTTTCATTCTTTTAAATATGTTATTATTAATAATTTTAGTTTAAATAAGGGTACAAAAGTACACAATTAATTGATATTAGCGAGATTTCCCTGAACTATTAATTTTATAACCAAGTTCGGCTAATATTAAATCACTAACGTCTGTTTTAGAATCAACGTATAAGATAGTAGCACCACTTGCTTTATCGAATATCACAGAATAGTTTTTTTCTTGAGCTATCTTTTCAATTGCATTATAAACTTTGTCTTGTATTGGTTTCACAAGTTCGGAGCGTTTTTTAGATAAGTCTCCATTGTTTCCAAATCGTTGTTTTTGTAAATCTTTTGCATCTTTTTCTGCAGCAATGATTTCATTTTCTTTCTTTGTCTTAAGGTCTTCTGGCAATAGAACACTCTCAGCTTGAAACGATTTATACAGTTTATCAACTATAAGAAATTTTGATTCAACTTCTCTCTGCCATTGAACAGATAAATCGTCCAATTCTTTTTGAGATTGTTTGTATTCTGGCATATTACTTAATATATATTCAGAATCAACTGTAGCAAACTTTTGTGCGAAAATTACTGTTGTTGATAACAAACAGAATAATAATACAGATAATTTTTTCATGTCTTGTCTTATTTTATTAATATTAAACTAAGTTACAGCAAATACTATGCCTAATCAATTGATTGTCCTATTGAAAAATGGAACTGAGAGCCTCCAGGGTTGTCGCTGCCTGGCAAAGTATCAAATCCATAACCCCAATCAAGACCAATTAATCCAAACATTGGCATATATAATCTTAATCCAATACCAGCAGAACGATACATCTTGAAAGGTGCAAAGCCTTCAAAGTTCGACCAAGAGTTACCTGCTTCAAAGAAACTTAAAACATAAATTGTAGCCATTGGATTAAGAGAAATTGGATAACGGATATCTAAAGTAAATTTATCAAATACATTCGCTCCGTTTGTTGGAGAAAGTGAGCCTGCAGAATAACCTCTAAGTGCTATTACTTCTCTACCATCCAAAGCCCAACCTTGTAGTCCATCACCACCAACATAAAAGCGTTCGAAAGGAGAATATCCCACCTTATTATTATACTGCCCTAAGAAACCAAATCTTGCTCTTGTACTCATAACTAAATTGTCAACTAAGTTAAAATACCAAGAAGATTTAATGTTCACCTTATAATATTCTAACCATTTATACTTGTCCTCAGTACTCATTGTTTCATAATCTTTTCCATTAACTAATGAATAAGGGAAGGTTAGTTGAGTGCTAACAGATACATCGGAACCTGTTTTTGGGAAAATTGGTGAGTCGGAAGAGTTCCTTGCAACAGTGAAATTATAGTTAAGATTATTAGATCTACCGTTATTAAAATCTGTTATTGCAGTATAGTTTTTTACATTATATTGTTGGAAAGAGATTCCTTGAACAAATGTAAAGTAATCGTCAGGCCATTGTAGTCTTTTTCCTAACGATACTGAGGCTCCAAAAATACTTAACCAATAACTAGGACTTCCAGAATTATTAAAATATCCATCATCTTGATAAGAATAATAAAGAGATGTGCTTAATGCATTTGCTTTCTTTCCTCCAAGCCATGGTTCAGTGAAAGATGCACTAAGAGAATAATAATATGTCCCATTGGTTTGAGCTCTTAGAGATAGTTGTTGCCCATCTCCTCCTGGCAAAGGACGCCAAGCATCTTTCTTAAAGAAGTTTTTAGTAGAAAAATTGGTGAAAACAACTCCAACAGTTCCAATAACCATTCCTGCTCCCCAACCTCCAGAGATTTCAAATTTATCAGAAGAAACTTCTTTTAGTTTATATTCTATGTTTACTAATCCATTCTCTTGGTCAGGAACAATAACAGGTTCCATATGTTCTTGGTCGAAATATTGTAATTGTTGAAGTTCTCTAAGAGAACGATAAACATCATCACGAGAATATAATTGTCCTGGAAGAGTTTTAAGCTCCCTCATAATCACATGGTCGTTTGTCCTTGTGTTACCTGAGATAGAAACCTTGCCAATCCTTGCTTGCTTGCCTTCATAAACCCTCATTTCAATATCAATTGAATCATTTTCAATATTTACTTCAACGGGAATTATTTGGAAAAATAAATATCCATCATCTTGATAAAGAGCTGAAATATCTGAACCTGTTGGGTCGTAGTTTATGTTCTTATCCAAAAGAGCTCTATTATAAGGATCTCCTTTTTCTATTCTTAACCTATGGCTTAGGTCTTCAGATGTATATTTTGTGTTTCCAACCCAAGTGATGTTTCTAAATGAAAATTTCTGTCCCTCTTCAATATTCAACTCCACCATCAACTGTTCTTTGCCCTTATTGTTTTTAACTAAATAAACAGAATCAGAAATAATCTTTGCATTCCTAAACCCTTCGTCGTTATATTTCTTAATAATAGCTTCTTTATCGTCTTTGAAATTATTTTCTGCAAAACGAGAACTCTTCCACACTCTCCACCAACGATAACGTTTAGTATCCTTCATTTGAGAGCGAAGTTTATTGTCACTTATCTTCTCATTCCCATTAACAATAATATCTTTAATCTTAATCTTATGACCCTTCTTAATTTTGAAAATCAAATTAACATCATTACGAGTAGTTGAGGTGTCATTCTTTTCAATAATTTCAATTTCTGTATTGTAAAAACCTTTGTCGTAGAAATGATCTTTGATTATATTAATAGAATTCATCTTGAGGTTCTCAGTAACGATATCCCCAGAAATAATACTAATTGCCTCCTTAACCTTATCTGCTTCTCCTCTTGAAATACCCTCAAACTTAAAACTGGCCAATCGAGGTTTGGTTTTAAGCTGGTAAATTATACTAATAGTCTTTCCTTCTATCTTATCAACTAATATTTGAACATCATCAAATATTCCTTGTTTCCATAGCTTGTCAATTGCCATTGTTATTCTTTCACTAGGAATAAAAACCTTGTCCCCAACACTTAGTCCTGAAAGAAGAATAATTGAAGGGTGATCTAAGTGATCGGCACCGCTAACAATAATATTCCCAATTTCATATTCTTTTGGAAAGAAGTAATTTAGTTCAATTGTATTGTCTTTGATTGTGTCTTTTTGAGCAAAAGCAATATTTGAAATGCTTAAGGTAAAGAGGAAAATAAGGATTGTTCTTAATATATTCATTAGTCTATCTTTATAATATAATGCTACTCTAACGCAAATATTCGTAAATAATTTTGTTTAGGTGAAATTTACTGATTTAATTGTTCACTTGTCTTTCCAAAACGCCTTTCCCTAGATTGGAAATCAAGTATTGCCTCATAATAATTTTCTTTTTTAAAATCAGGCCAAAAGGTTTGTGTAAAATAGAGTTCAGAATAGGAAAGCTGCCACATTAAGAAATTGCTTATCCTATACTCTCCAGAGGTTCTAATCAATAAGTCTGGATCAGGAAAGTCTTTTGTGCAAAGATGTTGTGAAATCATTTCTTGTGTTATATCTTCAGGATTTATCTTATTATTTTTAACCGCTTTTGCTATATCTCTAACCGCTTTTTCAATCTCCCATCTTGAGCTATAACTTAAAGCAATAATTAATGTAAGAGCATCATTGTTTTTAGTTTTTTCAGTAATCCTATCAATAGCCTCTCTTGTTTCATTATTTATTTTCTCAATATCTCCAATTGTTTCAAACCTTACATTATTTTTCATAAGAGTTGGTGTTTCGTTTTCAATCGCTTGAATCATCAACATCATTAACCCTTCAATTTCCTCTTGTGGGCGATTCCAATTTTCAGTAGAAAAAGCATATAAAGTTAGATACTTAATCCCTAATTCAACTGAAGCTTCAGTTACTTCCCTAACAGATTCGACCCCATTTTGATGTCCAAACAATCTATCTTTACCGTGACACTTTGCCCACCTACCATTGCCATCCATAATAATAGCAACGTGTTTAGGTAAACGCGAAGAATTGATTTTGTCCTTTAAACTCATAAACAAATTACAAAGATTTTAATTGACAAAGATACATAAAAATATCTTTTTACCATTTATAAGATGAATAAAAAGCTAAATTCGTAATTTTAATCCCTGTTTCAATGCCTCTACATTGACTTTTCTGAAATAATATAAGCGAATTGATTATTACCAAATCAACTTGATATTTTCGAAGATTAAATTTAAAATTTACAACAATGATTTATTCCTTTATTTAATTTGAGTTGAAAAAACTCTTAATTATGAAAAACATTTACTACATTTGCAAATATAATAAGAAGAACCAATTTAATGACAAATTTAAACTATATTGACTGGGGTTTAATTGATTATAAAGAAGCTTGGGATAAACAAGAACTTATATTTAACAAGAAAGTTTCTACTAAAATCAATAATTCTTCAAATTCCATAAAACAAGATTTTATTTTTTGTGAGCATCCTCATGTTTATACTCTTGGTCAACATGGAGAAAAGAATAACTTATTGATTAATGATGAGTTTTTAAAGAAGATTAATGCCACCTATTACAAAACAAATAGAGGAGGAGATATTACTTACCATGGATTTGGTCAAATTGTGGGCTACCCTATCTTAGATATTGAGGTTCTTAATCTTTCTCTGAAAAACTATATTTGGACAATTGAAGAAATGGTTATCCTTACTATGAGTGAATATGGAATAATTTGCGAAAGAATGGATGGAGCAACAGGGGTTTGGATTGATAGTAAGGAAAAGAATGCAAGAAAGATTTGCGCTATTGGAGTTAAAGCATCAAGATATATCACCATGCATGGCTTCGCTCTAAATGTCAATACAGACTTAAGCTATTTCAGCCATATTAATCCTTGTGGCTTTATGGATAAAGGAGTAAGCTCAATGGAAAAAGAGATTGGTAATAAAATAGATACAGAAGAAGTTAAACAAAAACTCTTCAAGCATTTTGTTGAATTGATAAATAAACATAAATAATATATGAATCGTCAGAACTTAATTGAATTAATAAAGAGAAAGAAATCATTTCTATGTGTTGGACTTGATTCCGATATAAATAAGATCCCCAACCATCTTCTTAAAGAGGAAGATCCAATATTTTCTTTTAATAAGGCAATTATTGATGCTACACTTCCCTACACTGTTGCTTATAAACCTAATCTTGCCTTCTATGAAAGTAATGGAATAAAAGGACTTATTTCTCTAAAAAAGACAATGGATTATTTGTCAGGATTTAAAAAAGAATGTTTCACTATTGCTGATGCTAAAAGAGGAGATATAGGAAACACTTCTGAACAATATGCTAAGGCATTCTTAGATCCAAGTGGAGATTTCAACTTCGATTCAATGACAATAGCTCCATATATGGGAGAAGACTCGGTTAAGCCTTTTACTATTTATCCTGACAAATGGGTTATACTTCTTGCTCTAACATCAAATAAAGGCGCAAGTGATTTTCAGTTTAGAAAAGACGAGAGAGGAATTAGTTTATTTGAAGATGTTTTAATAAAGAGTCAAAATTGGGGAAATAGTGATAATCTAATGTTTGTTTGTGGAGCAACCCAAGCAACAATGTTTACAAGAATTAGAGAATTAGCACCAAATAGCTTCCTATTAGTTCCCGGAGTAGGTGCACAGGGAGGATCTTTAGAGGAAGTTTCAAAATATGGAATGACTAAAGATTGTGGGATTTTGGTAAACTCTTCAAGAGCAATTATATTTGCCGATAAAACTCCAAACTTTGCAGTTAGAGCAAAAGAGGAAGCAACGAAAGTTCAGGAGGAAATGGCAAAATATATGCTTATATATATGAATGAATAAGTTTTTAAATATATTTATTTTTTTATTGGTCAATTTATTTGGGGTTTCTGTATTCTCTCAGAGCTACAATATGCTTATTTCTAATTATTCAGAAATTGTCACTAATAGTGGAACACTATATGATAATGGAGGCAACTTGGGTAATTATGCAACAAGGGTTAATGCTAAAACAACTATAATCCCTGCAACTCAAGGGACGAGAATAATATTAAAAGGGACATATGATATTGAAGACTATAATAGGACGAAACTCATTATCTATGATGGAGATACAAATTCAAATGCAAAGCTATTTGAAAACTCAATCACAAGCTCAGGAAATATTAATGTTAAATCGACTACTGGACCTATAACAATTGTTTTTATGGTCGATTCGGATAATCCTAAAACTGGATTTGAATTATTGATTAGTGTTTGTGATATATGCCCCCCTATTCCCCAAATAAATATTAATGTCTTAAACGATAGTACAACATTAATTACTTGGAACCGCACCACAGCTGGTCAAGAATGGATTATAGAATATAACAACAAGTGTAATTTTTCATTTGGCAATGGAACATTATTAGCAACTAACGATACAAGTATAATTCTTTCGCATCTTGAACATTGTTCAAACTATGGAATAAGATTATATACTCCTTGCGACACAGCAGAGAATTCTTGCATAAGAGATATTCCGAAAAAATGTTGGATACAATGTCAATGCGCCCTACCAATAACCTTTGGCGCAACATCAACAAAAGACAGTATAAATACTTATTGGACTTATCCCAATAACGATATTGAATGGACAGTAATTCTTTTATTTAATGGAGAAATAATTGATTCATTAACAACAACAAACCACTTTGCAACTTTTGATAGTTTAAGTCCAATGGCATGCTTTGAGGTTATGATTTTTAATAATTGTCATAATGTCCCATTGGATTCTATTTGTAGAATCAAACATCTTAGCATATGCACAAAATGTCCTTGCCCTGGAATTATTAGCTCAAATTTCATATCATATCCTAATTCCATTGAGATTAACTGGAAAGAACCTAACGACACAATTGAATGGACCGTTGAATTGTACCAAGATACTTTATTGATATCAACTATAATAACTAACGACACAACAGCATTTTTTGATGGGTTAACCCCTAATACTCTGTATAGCTATATTATCTATAACAATTGTAACGATTCGATTATCTGCTCTTCTAGAGAATATTTTTGGACTAAATGTGCTTGCCCTATAGCATATAATATTGTTATTTCTAATGTTTATAATGGGAATGTTTTGATTTCTTGGGATAATGATCCTAGCTCTCCTGGTTGGATAGTCCGCTGGAATAGAAAGGGAACAACTAATTATCACTTCGACACTACAATAACTAATTATATCACCCTCCCTATTGCTGACACTATAGGATACTATGACTTAGTAATTTTCACTTATTGTGATGATTTGATTACGAGATGTTCTAATTCAATTGAATTTATTAATATAGAGACTGCAGGCAATTGCATGAACTATACTGATTTAAAATCAACAAATGTAACTGCAACCTATGGAATTTACACTTCTCCTTATATGTATAACGGTTTAATTGACACAGGATATTTAGATATCAATAGTCGCCATACGGTTCATTTTGACACATCTCAAAGAGATTTAAGAACAAATAATATCTTAAGGACAATTCCAAAAGGAGAAATGGCATCTGTTAGATTAGGCAATTGGGATATTGGAGCTCAGGCTGAAAGTTTAACTTATAGGTATAAGGTCGATACTAATAATTATGACATAATGATGCTTAAATATGCAATTGTTCTAGAAGACCCAAATCATACTCCACAAAACCAACCTCGTTTTACCTTAGAAATTTTAAACGAAAATAATATACTTATAGATTCCATTTGTGGCTTTGCGGATTTTATTGCAAACACTAATTTAGGGTGGAATACTGTATCGGGTTCAAATGTTATATGGAAAGATTGGACATCAGTAGGTTTTGATATTTCTCAATACCATGGTCAGATAATTAAAGTGAGATTAACTACTTATGATTGTGGAGAAGGCGGTCATTTTGGATATGCCTACTATACCTTAAATTGCGACAGGAAAGGAGTAACCTCAACAGCTTGTGGCGAAACTCAAACAAATATATTTATGGCACCAGAGGGATTTAACTACCAATGGTTTTCTTCCTCAAATTCCAATATAATTCTTTCTAATAAAAGAGTTTTAGAAATAGTTACCGATAGCTCCCAAAGCTATTTCTGTAGGGTATCTTCATTGGAAAATCCAAACTGTAGCTTTATTATTAATGCTTATGCTGGAAGACGTTTCCCATTAGCCGATTTCACCTACACCGTTAATTGGCAACCCTGCTTTTTTGAAGTTAAATTCAAAAATAACAGTAAGATATCATCAGACGGCATCAATCCCCTACCTTCAGGAATAGGGTGTGAAACAATAAAATGGATTTTCGAAGACCAAGATATTCAATATATAGATAACCCAGTAAAACAATATTCTTCCTCGGGAGACTATATCGTGAAATTAGTTGCTGGGCTTGCCGACAATCAATGCACCGATACCTTAGAAATAGTAATTACTCTTGAGAGTCCAACAGGAATACTAAGAATTATAGGCGACTCATCCCTTTGCGAAGGAGAAACAACAACCCTTACTGCAACCTTAGAAGGAGATTATAAGTGGAATTCTGGAGAAACAAGTCAATCAATAACAATTAAACCCAAAACAGATTTCAACTACATTGTTCAAGTAATGGATACCTCTGGTTGTCCTCATTACGCAAACAGAATGGTATGGGTTCATCCAAATTATAATTGGATAAATATCGACGATACTACATGCAATAATTATGAATATAATGCTCAAGGAAGAATTCTTACAGAATCTGGAATATATAAACTAGAATTAACCTCAGTTTATGGCTGTGACTCCAATATAATTCTTAACCTAGTCGTTAACCCTTCCTTTTTCGACACAACATATTCAATAATTTGCGACAACCAAGACTATGAATTTCAAAACATCATATACGATTCCACTGGCCTATATGAAGTTAAATACAATACTATAGCAGGATGTGATAGTGTTTATATCTTAAATTTAATAGTGTATAAAACATATAACGATACAATTTTTGCAGATATTTATAAAGGAAATACATATAGGGACTTTGGATTTAATGAAAACACAACAGGTTTTTATACTCATAGTTTACAATCATTAAATGGATGCGATAGTAATCTATATCTTGATTTGCAGGTTGACAACATTCTATTCCCTAATTGTGTAACCCCCAATAGTGATGGGATAAATGATGTATTTGAGATACATAACCTAATTGAACAAAAAGCTTTTCCTGACAATGAACTAATTATCTATACCCGACAAGGGAAACTTATCTATGAATACAAAAACATTTCAAAGAAAGAAGATTTTTGGTCACCAGTCCAAACAAATACCCCAACAGGAACATATTTTTACCGATTTAGAGGGACAAGGCACGATAAAAGAATAGATGTAATTGGAGTTATTGAAGTGATTAAGTAAACCCCATACAATAATAATATCGTTCTTATTCAATACGCATAACTACATTGCCTAAATCATCTACAATTAGATTAATAATAATTGTATTTTCTGGATATAAAACTTGCAAGTAATTTCTATAATGAGTAACTAGTCGCAGCAGTTCTTTATTATTTTTAACTCATCTAAAATTAGAATCGAAAGGTAGTATCCCAAAAAGTGTGTAAGAAGGTTCTAATTTCGTAGTGCAAAGTTAATCATTTTTCTTTTATTTGCTTTTTTTTTGACTTAAAAATAGGCAGAAGTGGAACGGAGGCGTAGCCGTAGTGGAACTTCTGCCTATTTTCCCTTCCTAATTTTCTTCGTCCCATCTAAATTTCTTTTTCTCACATTGTAGATTTGGTA